>JAJYAR010000335.1 GCA_021779435.1 bacterium | reverse complement strand
CATGCGCGCGGGTGTTGTGTGTGCGATCGCGCGGAGAGAGCGTCTCGAACCCGGCCGCCGACGTCCTGCTGCGTCTTGGCAGAGGGCTGGTTTTGTTTGATCGCCTAAGGCGTCTTGCACCAAATACCATTCTCGAAACATGTACCGACAATCCCGCGGGCATTGCGGGAGCACCTGGCATGGCCGCCCTTTAGAAAAGCGAATAGGGATCGACATCGAGCGACCAACGCACACGCGGCGCGTCCGGGATGTCGGAGATCCGCGAAAGCCAGACCTTGAGCCAGGTCTGAAGAGTGGCACGTCTTGGGCTTGTCGCCAAAAGTTGGGCGCGATAATAGCCCGCGCGGCGCGCAAGGACCGCCGGAAGGACGCACCCCAGGACCACATCGGGGGAGTCGCCGGCAAGCTGCCTTGCGGCCTCCAGAAAGCGCGTGGCCAGGTTCGGGGCGCGCGCCTCGGCGCGCATGAGCGCGCAATGGGCGTAGGGTGGGAACAGCGTGTCGCGCCGATCCTGCAAGGCCATCTCGGCGAAGGCGTCGTAGTCCAAGCGGATGAGCGGCGCCCACAGCGGGTGTCCGGGATGATGGGTCTGGATGAGGACCTCGCCTGGCTTTTCGTCGCGACCGGCGCGGCCGGCCACCTGCACGATCTGGGAGAATAACTGCTCATCGGCCCGGAAATCACTGCCATGGAGGCCTTGATCTGCGTCGATGACGCCGACGAGCGTGACGTTTGGGAAATCATGACCCTTGGCCAGCATCTGCGTGCCGATCAAGACATCGATCTCATGCCCGTGGACCTTACGCAATAACGTCTCGAAGGCCGGGCGGCTTCCGATCGTATCGCGGTCCACGCGCGCGATCCGGGCATCGGGCAGGCTGCCGCGCAGCCGCTCCTCGATACGCTCGGTACCCTCGCCGACCCGCAAAAGCTTCGGGTGACCGCAGCTCGGGCACGCCGACGGCATGGCTTGTTCGCGTCCGCAATGGTGGCAGCGCAGGCGCTGGCGGCCCAGGTGGACTGTGAGACGCGCATCGCAGCGGTCGCACGGGGCATGCCAGCGGCATTCAGGACAGAGCAACACCGGGGCATAGCCGCGCCGGTTCAGAAACAAGAGCGCCTGCTCGCCGCGCGCCAGACGCCCGCGCAAGGCCTCGACGAGCGGCGCGGATAGGCCGCTCCGCGCTGATTCCCGTCCGAGGTCGATGAGCCGCACGGTCGGCAAGGCGCGTCGCGGGCCACGGTTGGGCAAGGTGAGCATGTGATACTGGCCCAGGCGGGCATGGCGGTAGCTCTCAAGAGATGGGGTGGCCGAACCGAGCACCACCGGCACGCCCAGGTGCTTGGCGCGCCATACGGCCAGGTCGCGGGCATGGTAGCGAAAGCCCTCCTGTTGCTTGAAGGAGGGGTCGTGCTCCTCGTCTACGATGACGAGGGCGAGGCGGCGCATGGGGGTGAACACCGCCGAACGGGTCCCCACCACGACCGCGATGCGTCCGGTGGCGGCCGCCGACCAGAGGCGCGCGCGCTCGCCTGAGGCAAGCCCCGAATGTAGCATGCCAACCACGGCCCCCAGCCGCGCGCTCAGCCGCGCGACCAGTTGCGGGGTAAGTCCGATCTCCGGCACCAGCACCAGCGCCTGGCCGCCGGCGGCCAGGACCTCGGCCAAGAGCTCGAGATAAACCTCGGTCTTGCCGCTCCCTGTGACGCCAAACAACAAAAAGGCGGAAAAGTGCCCGTAGGTAGCGGCCACCGCCGCGCACGCGGCGCGTTGATCCGGGCGCAACACCACAGCCGAGGCGTTGATCGCGGGGGCGGGCTCCTCCTGCGACTCACATTCCTCCACCAGGCCTTGGGCCCCTAACGCCCGCAGAATGGGCCTAAGACCCGTCCCGAGGATCTTCAGGTCGCTCTCGGTCATCGCGCCGGCCGCCTTGATCGCCTGCCATAAGGCCGCCTGGCGCTTGGCCCGTCCAAAATGCGCGGCATCCGCCGCCCGCCCCTTTGGCGTGAGCTTGTAGGTCTTAAGGGGGACAACGCCTTGGCCGCGCTTTAGGCCGGCGGGCAGGGCAGCGAACAAGACCTCCCCCAGCGGGTGATGATAGTAGTCGGCGGCGAATCGCAGTAATTGCAGCTGCTCATCCGACAGCAACGGCTGTTCGTCGATGACCTCGAGGATGGGGCGCAGGGTGACGCCTGCGACGGGGGCGGCCGGCACCTCAATCACGATCCCCGTCAGCACGCGCCGCCCGAGCGGGACGCGGACCCGGACGCCGGGCGCAAGCGGCCGTTCATACTCATAGTCGAAACTCCGCCGCAGCGGAACCGGCAAACTGACGCGAATCGCGACCATGCCGTAACCCCCTTAGGCCCTCCCGGCTTGCGCCCGACACCCCAAAACGCTTGCGATTCCGGCGCTAACCAGCTGGATAAAAAAGCAATTCCGCCTTACCCACAAACTCTGTGGATAACTGTGTTGAAAAGCGGCGGGAAGCGCTCCGCCCTTGGCCTGATTGTTGATTCCGCTTTAAACTGATGAAAAAATAAGCGGCCTTACTTTTCATAAATAATTCAATAGCTTAACGAAATTCAGGGAAAATCTCCCCGGTCATGAATGGGATCGCCTCCCAGGGGCTTGACACATAGCCGAAATGTGAATAACCAAAGAAGCGCATCAGAGAAAACTAAATAACATCGTTAAAGGGCGCGGCCGCCCGTTCCCTAGGCTTCAACCCCATGGACCGTCAGGGATGCGGGTGCGCACTTACCGCATGCACGGTATCGATACAAAGGCCCACCTGATCGGGATCGACGTCCGGCCGCACGCCGTGACCGAGATTGAAGACATGCCCGGGGCCGTCACCGAAGTCCGCGAGCACGGCCCGGACCTCGGCGTTGAGCTGCTCGGGTGGGGCATAAAGGGCCATGGGATCGAGATTCCCTTGTAAGGCCACCCGGCCCTTTGTGGCCACACGGGCGGCGGCAAGCGACGTCGTCCAATCAACACCCACGGCATCGCAGTCGGTCTCGACCAGGGCGGGCAACCAACACCCCCCGCCCTTCGTGAACACTACCACCGGCACCGGCGCGCCGTCGCGGCGACGGGTGAGGCCACTGACGATCGTGGCCATGGGGTCACGCGAATACCGCAGGAAATGATGGGCCGCGAGACTCCCGCCCCAGGTGTCGAAGATCATGACCGCCTGGGCCCCGGCCTCGATCTGCGCATTGAGATAGGCGGTGACCGCCTCCGTGAGGACCGCGAGCAGGGCGGCGAGTGTGGCCGGGTCGGAAAACAGCAATCCCTTGACGCGCCGAAAGTCATCGCTCGCCTGACCTTCCACCATATAAGTCGCAAGCGTCCAGGGCGAGCCCGAAAACCCGATCAGTGGGCACAGGCCCGCGAGCTCGCGGCGCGCACGGCCTACGGTGTCAAGCACGTAGCGTAGCCCCACGGTGGGATCGGGGGCCCGCAGGCGGGCCACGTCGTGGCGATCGCGGATCGGCCGTTCGAATCGCGGACCCTCGCCCTCTACGAACGACAACCCAAGCCCCATGGCATCCGGGATGGTGAGGATGTCCGAAAATAGGATCGCGGCATCCAGAGGAAACCGGCGCACCGGCTGCAAGGTGACCTCACAGGCAAGCTCAGGCGTCTGGCACATGGCCAAAAACGACCCGGCGGCCGTACGCAACGCCCGGTACTCGGGGAGATAGCGGCCGGCCTGACGCATCAGCCACACCGGCGTCATGTCCACCGGCCTACGCATGAGTGCCCAAAGCAGGCGATTGCCGCGATTCGGGCCCGCGTTCAGATCGGTCATGGCGCGAGGTAGCTCAGTATGCCTTCCGCAGCCTGACGTCCCTCATA
>JAJYAR010000334.1 GCA_021779435.1 bacterium | reverse complement strand
GCGGTGATGATTTCGTATTGGACCGGGTAGGTGTCCAGGCCGTGCTGCCGGGCATGGTGCGCGAGCGCATGGTCGAATTTCTCCAGCGTCCCCAGCGTCCATTCCGAACCGGTGGCGATCGGCTCGGCGCGGCGCTTCATGCCGGGCTTGGGCATCGGTACGGTGGGCTTGGCGAGCAGCTTCGGCCACGGGCGCTGCCGGTGGCGGTCGTCGTCGGCTTCGCGCCGGACTGCTTCCGGGTCTGGACCGGGTCTGCGGGTCATGTTGCGGCCCTCCGCGCGAAGAGTTCCCGGAACACCGGCCAGATGTCGCCGCGGTCGTGCACGGCGCGGCGGGCGAAGGCCGGGCTGTCGATCGCGTCGTACGCCTGCCAGAGATCCGAACTGCGCCGGAACCAGCCCGTTGCGCTGGGCGTGTCGATATAGGCGAAATACCGCAGGCTCGGCAACAGGGTCTGCCGGACGAAGGCGGCGCTGCGCCGGCCGTCGTCGGCGGTGCAGTCGCCATCGGACGCCTGGGCGACGTACACGTTCCAGTCGGGTCCGGCGTAGCGTGCCAGGAGGATGCGATGTGCCAGTTCCAGCGCCGGCAGCACGAGCGTGCCGCCGCTGAGCGGATCGTGGAAGAACCGATCTTCGTCGACCTCTTCGGCGGTTTCGGTGTGGCGCACGAACACCACGTCGACATGGCCGTACTTGCGCTCCAGGAACAGATAGAGCAGGGCGAAGAAGCGCTTGGCGAGATCCTTCTTGCGCTCGTCCATCGACCCCGACACATCCATCAGGCACAGCATCGCGGCTCGCGTCGCCGGCGCGCTGGTCGGCACGCGGGCGCGGTAGCGCCGGTCGACGTCCTCGAGGAACGGCAGGTGGGCCCGGCGATCGCGCAGGCCGGCGATCTCGCGTTCGAGGGCGAGGAGCGCCTCGCCGTCCGCCGATTGCGCCTGGCGCTCGAGCTCTTCCAGCCGTTCGGCGATCGCGCCGCGCAGCGCGATCCGCCGGGCGATGGCCATGCGTACGGTCATCGCCGGCAGCAGGTTGGACGGGACGCCATCGCGGCTGTGGCCGCCGCGGCGCATGCGTTCCATCGTGACCTCGCCGAAGCGTGTGCGCTCGAGGTTGGGCAGTTCCAGGTCGTCGAAGAACAGCGCGAGGAATTCCTCGCGCGAGAGCACGAACGCGAATGAATCGGCGCCGCCCCCGCCTTCCCCGGCCCCGTCGCCCGCTCCCTGGCCTTCGTCGTCGCGCGGGTGGTCGATGGTGTCGCCGGGCAGAAATTCCCGGTTGCCGGGCAGCACGAAGTCGCGGCTGCCGGTGCTGTCGTCATGGATCAGGTGCGGTTCGGCAAGGCCCCGGCCGGGGATCGCAATGCGCCCGCCGCGGCCGACGTCGGTGATCGAACGCTTGTCGAATTCCTCGTCGACGGCGCGCTTGATGTCGTCCTTGAAGCGCCGGATGAAGCGCTCCCGATTGACGGCGCCCCGCCCCGGTGGATCGGAGCGGCGGTCGACGATGCGCAGCATGCCGCGGGCGGCAGACATGGTCACTCCGTCACGACTGCGCGCTCTTCTTGAAGTGCAGGTACCAGTCGACCAGTCGCCGCACCTGCTTCTCGGTATACCCGCGCGCCACCATGCGGCTCACGAAGGAGCGGTGCCGGTCGTCGAGTTCGACGGATCCCTTGGCCTCGAACGAGATCACCGGCAGGATGTCCTCGGTCTTGCTGAACATCCGCTTCTCGATCACCGTGCGCAGCTTTTCGTAGCTCGTCCAGTGCGGGTTCTTGCCGTGGGCACGGGCGCGCAGCACGAAGTTGACGACTTCGTTGCGGAAATCCTTGGGATTGGAAATCCCCGCCGGCTTTTCGATCTTTTCCAACTCGGCGTTGAGCGCTTCGCGCGAGTACTGCATCCCCGTTTCCTGGTCCCGCCAGTCCTCGTCGAGCAGCCACTTGTCGGCGTACGTCACGTAGCGGTCGAACAGGTTCTGCCCGTACTCGGAGTAGGCGTCGAGATAGCTCATCTGCAGTTCCTTTTCCAGGAACTCGGCAAAGCGCGGGACGATCCACTCCTTGATGTGCGAACGCAGGCGCCGCTTGTACTCGTCGGGCAGGTCTTCCTTCGAGAGACGCTCTTCGAGTACGACCAGCAGGTTGACCGGATCGGCGGCGATCTCGCTCGGGTCGCGGTTGAACGCCGCGGAGATGGTCTTGAAGGCCCAGCGGGTCGACAGCCCCGAGAACCCTTCCGGCGCGCCGGCGTCGTCGCGGTACTCCTTGACGCTCTTGGCGCGCGGGTCCAGATCCTTGAGATTCTCGCCGTTGTAGGAACGCATCTTCGAATAGATCGACGAGTTTTCCGGCACGACCAGACGGGAAAGGACCGTGAACTCGGCCAGGGTGCGCAGCGTCTGCGGTGCGCAGGGCGCCTCGGCCAGCGTCGAAGACTTCAGCATCTTGTCGTAGATGCGCACCTCCTCGTCGACGCGGAGGCAGTACGGCACCTTGACGAGATACACGCGGTCGATGAACGCCTCGTTGTCCCGGTTGTTGCGGAACTTGAGCCACTCGGCCTCGTTGCTGTGCGCCATGATGAAGCCGTTGAACGGCATCGCGGGCAGCGCCTCGGTGCCCTTGAAGTTGCCTTCCTGGGTCGCGGTGAGGATCGGGTTCAGGACCTTGAGCGGCGCCTTGAACATCTCGACGAATTCGACGCAGCGCGCCGAACCCAGGCACAGGGCTCCCGAATAGCTGTAGGCGTCGGGGTCGTCCTGTGAATAGCGTTCCAGCATGCGCAGGTCGATCTTGCCGACCAGCGTCGAAATGTCCTGGGTGTTCTCATCGCCCGGTTCGGTCTTGACGATGCCCACCTGGTTGAGCACGGAGGGGATCACCCGCACCACGCGGAACTGCGAAATGTCGCCGCCGTACTCGCGCAGGCGCTTGAGCGCCCACGGACTGGCGATCCCCGGCAGCGCGCGGCGCGGAATGCCGTAGCGGTCTTCGAGCATCGGGCCGAACTTGTCGCGTTCGAACAGGCACAGCGGCGATTCGAGCAGCGGCGAGATCCGCCCGCTCTTCGAGTCCTTCAGGGCGTAGATCGGGAACTGTTCGGCCAGCTTCTTGATTTTTTCGGCCAGCGAGGACTTTCCGCCCCCCACCGGCCCGAGGAGATACAGCACCTGTTTGCGTTCCTCGAGTCCCTGCGCGGCATGCAGGAAGTACGCATAGAGCTGCATCAGGGTCTCTTCCATGCCGTGGAACTCGGCAAAGGTGTCCCACACCTGGATGGCCCGATTCTGGAAGATGCGCGACAGACGCGGATCGTCCGCGGTGTTGACCAGCCGCGGCTTGCCGATGGCCTCCAGCACGCACTCGTGCGCGGACGCGTAGGCCATGTGGTCCGTCCGGCAATACTGGAGGAAATCCTCCAGCCCCATCTCTTCGTCCAGGGAACGGGCGAAGTCGGATTGGAACGCGGAAATCAGGTCTGCTGGCGCACTGCTCATATCGCCTCCTGCAACTCGGAATGCAAGTCCGACGAGACACAGTGTAGGCGCAGATGCGGCGAGCGGGTGAATCGAATATGAATCCGAAACCGGCCGCAATCAATTCGCAGCGCGCGGCACCGGTGCCCACACCGCAAATTAGTCTCCGGTCGCGGCAAATCGTTCAGGGCCGCTGTACGGGAAACGGGGGCAACGGGGCCGCGGCGAGGATTCATCGCGGGCTCGATGCAGCATCGCGCGCCCCAAAAAAGTTCGCCCCGCTTGCGCGGGGCGAGAATTCCGCCTCTTCAGAGGAGAGGGGGAGGAACAGAGGCGGAAAGACACGAACCCATCCACGGGGGGAACACGTCAGGCATAACCAGCAAG
>JAJYAR010000333.1:295-3897 GCA_021779435.1 bacterium | reverse complement strand
GCCGTGAACGAGGCGCTCGAGGTGGCGGTCGCAATCAACTCCGCGGCCGATACGATCTGCCGCTGCGTTTCGATGTTGATGGGCTGGGCTGAAACGACGGAGGGCGGAGCCGTGAGGGTGACCTGCCCCGTCTGCTGATTGACGTTCACGGAGAGCGTCACAACGACCTCCTGTCCCGAGCCGACAGGGAGGCCGGCGCCGACACCGCCTCCCAGACCACCGCCACCACCCGGGGCGACCGCGCCGGGGCCGACGGATTGCGAAGCTCCCTGGCCCGGAGAACCTGCGCCTGCCTGCGAGTCGCCGGGCTGTCCCGGCGTCTGCTGTCCCGGTCCTTGCTGAATCGCACCCTGCGATCCGGCGGCGGCCTGCTGAGGCGAGCCTTGTTGAAAAAGGACCTGCCCTTCCACGGTGCTGAGTGAGAATACCGCGAACGCCTGTCCGGTGCCCGTCGGCCGAAACACGATGCGGAACGTGGTGCCGCGAATGCCCGCGGCGCCGACCGGGGTCTGGACGGTGAACTCCGAGCCCTGGTCCCGTTTGAGGTGTGCCACCTTGCCGACCAGTTCACCCTTCATCAGCCGCAGCTTCGTCTTCGAGGTCGTCGGCTCCTCGACCATATTCGCCATCGAGATCGTTGCCGCGAACGGGTTCTGCAGAAACTCCTCGATCACCATCGTCGTTTCCGCGCCAAGCTGGACGGTCGCACCGTTCGACAGGACGAGCACAACGCTGGACTCCCGTGCCGTGATGATCGTCGACGCCTGGCTCACCGCGTCGTCGTTCTTGAGGTCGGTTGTCGTTCCATTGAGCTGAACGGAGACTTTCCCGACCACCTGCTTTGCGACGATCTGTCCGGGCGGCATCGCCGACTGTGCGACGGCCGCGCTTTCGGCACCACTGACGCGAACGAACGCGAAGACAAGAAGCGCCAGCCAAAGCGAAAGCCGATGATGCATGGAAAAGTCGTTACGAGCCGGTTGCCAAACGCTGGCGCAATTGTTGCGATCGCCGATCTGAGGGGTCAAGGCGCAAGCAGAACTGCGCCAGCGCGCGGGCCATGTCGAGCGACGTGGCGCGCAGGCTCAGATGAAAAGCGTAGTGATACCACGGCAACACGCCCTTGGGGCTGAGCGACAGGGCGTGGGTGAAATCGGCGCCCGCCTCCTCCCAGCGTCCCTGCATGTCACGCGCGACGCCACGTCGGATCCAGAATTCAGCTACATCCGGTGCCAGTGCGATCGCGCGTCCGGCTTCGCTCTCCGCCACCCGCCCGGCTTCAGCGGGCGACGACGTGTCGAGGCGTGCCGACTGAGCTCGGACGTACGCGCGATCCGCCCACGCCTGGGCGTTTTCCGGCGCGAGCAGCAGCGCACGATCCAGTTCCGCCGTAGCCCGCGTCAGAACCTCGCGCGTTCGAACCGAACCGTCGGGTTCGTCGACCAGCCCATCGACGGACTCCCTTGCCGACTCGCGCAGCGCCTCGCCGCGATACCGTGGAATCGCCGTCAGGTACAACCCGGCGATGGCCACGAGGACTGCGGCCGCAACGAGGTCCGTTCGCCCGCGTGTCTTTGCCCGCCGCTCCGCCGGCCACGCCCTCCCCACGGCGATTGCCGACAGGCAGGCGAATGCCATCGCAAGCGCCGGAAGCTTGAAATGGAAATCGACAAACAGCTGCAGTCCGAACGCGAGGAGCCCCACGGCGAGCGCCTGCCGGATCACGGGCTGGTCGAGGAGTTCGCGTTCCCGCAGACGGGAAACCGGAAGGGGATCCCGGGTTGCCGCCATCCGCCGGGACCGACGCACGCAGCCAACCACCACCGCGCCGGTCGCACCGAAGAAAAGCAGGAACCCCAAAGATCCGTAGTCGCTCAGGGTATTCAGGTAATCGTTATGCGCCCAGTGCGGCTCGTGCAGGAAACCCTCCGGACGGTGCTTTTCAAAGAAGACGTTGTAGCTCCCGGCACCGCTCCCGAAAACCGGCTGCTCCGTGAAGATGTTCCAGCCCGCACGCCACAGGACGGGCCGGCTCCGCTCTCCGGCGTGCGTCACGAGTTCGGAAAAGCGTCCGCGAACCTGGGGCGACACCGCGATGACAACCGCGCCGAGCAGGCCCAGCGCGGCCAGCGTCCCCGTTGCCAGCGCGAACCGGCGCACGAGGGGGCGGCGCGCCGCAAACACAGGCCAGCCGGCCAGCGCGAACGCGAGTCCGATCCAGGCTCCTCGGCTGATGGTCAGCACGAGCCCGAACGCCAGGACAAGCGTGAGCCAGCCGAAGAAGACGCGAGCGGTCGCGCGGGCATCACGGCGAAGCGCCAGCGCGCCCGACAACGGAATCAGCAGCAGGAGCAAGGCGGCGAAGCTGTTGGGTATCCCAAAGCAGCCGCTCGCCCTTCCCGCGTATTGGCCGGCCTGCAACCGGCCGAGCATGAGCCAATCGGGCCGGATGAACCGCTGGTAGCACGCCATCAGGACGGAGACGACGGCCAGGGCAAAGAGGGTCGCGAGCAGCGCGCGCTGCGTCGCCCCCGAGCGAATACCATTAAGGACGACCCAGAACACCGCGAACAGCTGCGCCCAGTTGAACCAGTCCGCCCAACCCAGCCACCGGACGGGCGTGATCCAAAGCACGTTCGCGGCGGCATAGATCAGAAATGGAACGAAAAGAAGACCGGCCGGGTGTATGCGCGGCCCGCGCGAAACCGGCTCTTCCTTGTCGCAGTCCCCGCGGGCGGTCCCTGCAACGAGCACCCAAGCCAGGCCGTGCACCAAAACCAGTGCGGCCGTGAGGGCGATCGTGATCGTCTTGGTTTCAGCGAGAAACCCGCCGAGACAGAGCGTCGACCACGCAAGATTCGCGGCGAGCAGCGATGCCTGTGCCCATTCCCAGAAGGAGACGGGCGTGAAGGAGGTGCGCGACATGCGAAGCGGGATGGCGGAATCCCGACGATGATTTCCGCCTGCTCGAAATCCAAGGCAGAAGAAAGCGCCGGCTGGGATTGGACTCAGGTGTAGCCGGCCTCCGCAGAGGCCGGGGCTCGGTGCCGTGTGCGGCAACCGAAACGGCGGATCCCCCGGGGTCACCGCCCCCGGCTGCATCGGACCCGGCCTTCGATGCCTTGTCGTGTCCGCCCCGACGCAGCCAAAAAAAAGGCGCCGCCCGCGAAGGCGACGCCTGGAAAACGAAGCGACCTGAGCTTACTTGGTCGGAACGCTCTGGATGGTCTTGAGAATCCGGCCGGCGACCAGGTACGGATCGGCGGCGGAGTTCGGACGACGATCCTCGAGGTAACCCTTGTAGCCGCTGTTGATGAAGCTGTGCGGCACGCGAACAGACGCACCACGGTCGGCAACACCGAAGCTGAACTTGTCGATCGACTGCGTCTCGTGAAGACCGGTGAGGCGCAGGTGATTGTCGGGACCGTACACCGCGATGTGCTCGTCCATGTTCTTGCTGAAGGCGGCCATCAGCTTGTCGAAGTAATCCTTGCCACCGACTTCGCGCATGAACTTGGTCGAAAAGTTCGAGTGCATGCCGGAGCCGTTCCAGTCGAGCGGAGCGTTGTACACGCCGCGGATCGGCTTGCAGTGGATCTCAA
>JAJYAR010000333.1:0-285 GCA_021779435.1 bacterium | reverse complement strand
CGTACGACTCGCACAGGCGCGAGAGGATGTAACGGGCGACCCACATCTGATCGGCAGCGCTCTTCGAGCCCTTGCCGAAGATCTGGAACTCCCACTGGCCCTTGGCGACTTCGGCGTTGATGCCCTCGATGTTGATGCCGGCACCGATGCAGAGATCGCTGTGCTTCTCGGTCAGCTCGCGGGCGATCGAGCCCACGTTCGAGTAGCCCACGCCGGTGTAGTAGGGCCCCTGCGGAGCGGGGAAACCATCATCCGGGAAGCCAAGCGGCTTGCCGTTCTTGAAGA
>JAJYAR010000332.1 GCA_021779435.1 bacterium | reverse complement strand
TTCGGCGCCGTTGCCCACGAGGAGGGTCTGGGTCTTGATGCCGCGCTGGGCGGCGGTCTCCCGCTTGGCGCAGCCTCCGAGCACGAGGCCGAGGGTCAGGGAGAGGGTTGCGACGAGGAAGGTGCGGAGTGCCATGTCTGGACGCAGACGGTGTATCGGTGACGGCATAGTGGCACCCATCGAAACCCGAATGCGCCGGCCGGACGAAGGGATGTGAAAAGACCGTGACGTCTCGGCGGGTCCGGTTCTATAGTCGTGGCTGCGGCAAGGAAATCCGGCTCCGCGGCCGCGGAAACCACAGACCAACGATGGAGGATTGACCATGACCCTGTTGCGTGACGCCTACCGGCAAAAGTACGAAGCCCAGATCGAGGAATTGAACGCCCGGCTCACGGTGATCCGGGCCCGGGCCAAGCGCCTGGCGGCCGACGCGAAGATCGCGGCCCACGAGGAGCTGGCCGACACCGACGAAAAACTCGCCGAACTTAAGTCGCGGCTCTCCAAGCTGCGCAACGCGGGCGACGGCGCCTTCAAGGACCTGAAGGGTGGTGTCGAGTCGGCGTGGAACGACCTGGACAAGGCCGCGAAGCGTGCGATCAAGCGGTTCGGAACGACGCCGGCGAAGCCCCGCTCCCGTTGATGCTGTTCGCCCGATTCCGGAGGTTCACCCGGGCGGTCGAGCACGCGCAGCGCTACCGCACGATTGTCGGCGTGTTCCTGAAATATGGATACGTCGATCTGGCACAGCACCTGCCGCTGTCCCGTCTGTGGATCTGGCTCCGGTCGCACCCGCTTCGCCGGGGCGCATCGGAGATCGGGGCGCTGTCGCGGCCCGAGCGGTTGCGGCGTGCCTTTGAGGAGTTGGGGCCGGCGTTTGTGAAGCTCGGACAGCTGCTCGCCGGGCGCACGCGGCTGCTGCCGCGCGACTACACCGACGAGTTGGTGAAACTGCACGACCAGGTGCCACCGGTGGATTTCAGGGAGGTCGAGGCCTTGATCACCGCGGAGCTCCACCAGCCTCCGGACCGGGTTTTCTCGCGCATCGACCCGAAGCCGCTTGGGTCGGCCTCCATTGCGCAGGTCCACCGTGCGATATCGCGGGAGGAGGGCGAGGTCGTCATCAAGGTTCAACGGCCCGACATCGAGCGGATCGTGCACGTGGATCTCGAGATCATGATGCGTATCGCGGAGCTCCTGGAGCGCAACCTCGAGACCTGGCAGCCGCACCAGCCCTCGGCGATCGTCGCGGAGTTCGCGCGCCGGATGGAGCAGGAGCTCGATTTTTCGGCTGAGGCGGCGGCGATGGAGCGGTTTGCCCGGCAGTTCGAGGGCGAAGCGACGGTGTGCGTGCCGCGGGTGCTGCGCGCGCTCTCGACACGCCGCATGCTCACGATGGAGTGCGTCGACGGCGTGTCCGCTTCGCAGCTCGAAGCCCTCGACGCCGCAGGACTGGACCGCAGGGAGATCGCGAGGCGCCTGGGCAACCTCACGTTCCGGCAGATCTTCGTGCACGGCTTTTTTCACGGCGATCCGCATCCTGGAAACATCCATGTGTTGCCTGACAACGTGATCTGCTTCCTGGACTTTGGCATGACCGGATTTCTCGAGAGATCCGTGCGCGACAAACTTGCGGCGCTGCTGGTCGCCGTCGCAAGGAAGGACGAACGCGAGGCAACGGCAGCGCTGGTGCACCTCGCCGGCGCGGAACTTGAGCCGCCGAAGCCGGGGCTCGAGGCGGACATCGCGGAGTTCATTCAGCGCCACTTCACCGGGCCGATGAAGGACCTCGTCTTCCCGCGCCTGCTCCAGCAGCTCCTGCGCATCACCGCACGCCACTCGCTGACGCTTCCACCGGAGGTGTTTCTCGTGATCAAGGTGCTGGGACAGGTGGAGGGCCTCGTCGGGGCGCTCGACCCGGACTACGACTTCCTGGAACAGGCCGGACCGTTTGTTCGCGAGATTTACGGAAAGCGTGCTCAGCCAGGCCGCATCATGCGCGAGCTGCTTCAGTTTGGCGGGGAAACGGTGGAGGCGCTGCGGGCGCTGCCGATGGACATCCGGCGCGTCGCGGCTCAATTGCGCGACGGGCGTGCGGCGGTCAATTTTCGCGTCGAGGGACTGCGGCCCCTCAATGAGACCCTCGAGCGCACGACCAACCGCCTGGCGTTCGCGGTGGTGCTAGCCGCGATGATCGTCGCCTCCGCCCTCGTCATCCACTCAGGCATCGCGCCGAAATGGCATGGAATCCCGGTGATTGGCCTGGCGGGTTATGTGTTCGCCGCGCTAATGGCGGCGACCCTGTTGATCTCCATGGTGCGCCACGGGCGCATGTGAAAGGGGGCCCGCGCGGGCTTCGCCTCAGGCGGTTCCGGAAAGCAAGGCCTCGAGACCCGCCCGGAAAAGGTCTGGGGCGGCGTTGTAGTGGTCGCGATCCGGGATGCGGCGTGAGTTGACCACCAGCTTTTCGTAGGGACGCTCCTCGAGTTGCCGCTCGAACAGCGCCAGGTCGCCGAGCATGGATTCCGTATCCATCACGCCAATGCCGAGGAACAGCCGCGCGTCCAAGGTCGGTGTGCGCTCGCGGTGGGCCGACGCGATCCGCAGCAGGCTGCGGTTGTCCCACCAGATCGACGGCGCTCCCGCCAGCACGCGGTTGAAGAAGGGGCGGTCGCCCCGGAACAGACCGTGCAGGCCCACGAGCGCCCCGAGCGAGTGCCCGGCGACGAGCCGGATGTCGGTTCGCAGTGGATACCGGTTGGAGAGGTCGGTCCAGAGCGGACCGGTCAGGTGTTCCAGGAAACGGTCGGCGCCGCCGCTGCCGGGTTCCTCGGGCGAGGCGGTCGGCGTGTAGTCGCGCCCGCGCCGGTTGGCGGGGCTTCCAAACGAGTGCCCGTAGCCGACAGCGGCGACGAGGCAGGGCGGGATCGCGCCGTCCTCGCGCAGGCTGCGATACGCCCAGAGGGCGGCGTCGACCGCGTAGTCGCCGTCCATGAACACGAGCAGCGGCCAGGGGCCCGGCTCGGCCTCCGCATCGGGCGCCTCGGCATAAACGACATAAGTCGTGTCGAGCGCGTCGGAGCGCGAGTGGAACGAGGGCTGGCGGACGGTGGTTTTGGGAGGCATCGCGTTGGCGGGGAGGACTTGGTCGGAGAAGATGGGATGCGCGGCCGGAAACGCAAACGGACCGATCCGGGGGACGGTATGACTGTCACCTTGCGGGGCGCTCGACGCTCGGCGCGGGTGGACTTGAGAGTGCGGCATGCGCCCACCCCTCGCTCTGTACCTGCTCGCAGCCCTTTCTGGTTTCTCCTTTTCCGCGTCCGCCGCCACGGACTACCCTGTCCGCCCTGTGCCCTTCACCGAGGTCCGCCTGACGGGCGGCTTCTGGGGCGTGCGCCGGGAGGTGAACCGGGATGTGACGCTGCCGTACGCGATGGACCAGTGCGAGGCGTCGGACCGGCTCAAGAATTTCGATCTCGCCGCCGAGACCCTGCGTCGGCGCGCGGCGGGGGACATTCATTTCCAGAACAAGCCGGCGACGATCTTCCCGTTCGACGACACCGACGCGTACAAGGTGATCGAGGCCGCCTCGTACGTCCTCAGCATGCATCCCGATCCGGCGCTTTCGAAGCGCGTGGACGGCTGGATCGCGAGGATCGCCGCGGCGCAGGAGCCGGACGGCTACCTGTACACGTTTCGGACGATGCATCCCGATTCGCCCGCGCAGCCGTGGGTTGGGCAGCACCGCTGGGAGAACGAGTCGAAGCTCAGCCATGAGCTCTACGATGCGGGCCATCTCTACGAGGCGGGCGTGGCGCACTACCTGGCGACCGGGAAGCGCACGTTGCTCGACGTGTGCCTGAACAACGCGAACCTGCTGTGGCGGACCTTCGGCGACGGCCG
>JAJYAR010000331.1 GCA_021779435.1 bacterium | reverse complement strand
GTCTCGTTCGTGGAGGAGCACTGGCGGGATCCTGACGAGGGCATCTGGGAAATCCGCGGGCCGAGGCGTCATTTCACGCACTCGAAAGTCATGGCCTGGGTGGCGGTCGACCGGGCGGTGAAAGCCATCGAGGAGTTCGGACTGCAAGGCGACCTCGAGCGCTGGCACAGGCTGCGGCAGACGATTTTCGAGGACGTGTGCAGGAACGGTTACAATGAGAGCCGTGGGGCGTTCGTGCAGTACTACGGCTCGGACAGGCTCGATGCCAGCCTCCTCATGGTTCCGCTCGTTGGATTCCTTCCGGCAACCGACCCACGCGTCGTCGGAACGGTCCGCGCGATCCAGCGTGAACTGACGAGCGACGGTCTCGTGCACCGCTACCATCCAACGGACTCGGCGGCGGTGGATGGCCTGCCGCCGGGCGAGGGTGTCTTTCTGCCGTGCACCTTCTGGCTCGCCGACTGCCTGCACCTGATGGGCGAGACCGGGGAGGCAAAGGAGATCTTCGAGAACCTGCTGAAACTGCGCAACGGGCTCGGGCTGCTTTCGGAGGAGTACGATCCGAAGAACCGGCGGCTGCTTGGCAATTTCCCGCAGGCGTTCTCGCACGTCGCGCTGATCAACTCGGCGCGAAATCTCGAGCCCGGTGTGGCGGGCCCGGCGACGATGCGCAGCGCCGAGTCGAAAGGGCGAAAGCCGTGAACGCTCCAGCCGCGGCGGCCGGTTCCGCTGCGGACATCGCTACTTCAGACTGCGGTCCGAGAGTTCCTCGTTGATGGCGATCGCGGCCTCGGCTCCCTCGGCGGCGGCCATGATGGCGAGATGCACGCCGCCGCGGACGTTTCCGGCGACATACAGCCCGGGAACGCCGGTGGCGGCATGGTTTGCGCACACGACGGAGCCACCATCGTCGAGCTGGCAGCCAAGGCTCTGCGCGAGCGGCGATTTCTGCGGAAGGGCTGAGGTGAAGAACAGCGCGTCACAGGGCAGGCTTCCACCGTCCTTCAGGCGGACGCCGGTGAGCATTCCGCCCGGCTCGCCGACCGCCTCGGTGACGGAGGACGCTGGAAGCGCGATCCCGTTTGCGCCGAGTTGTTCGCGGTCCTCAGCGCTGATGGCGGTCGGCTCTGAAAACGCGAGGGTGACGTGCGGCGTCCAGCCGAGCAGCGCGAGGGCAAGCGTGACGGCCGGGGCGCCGGCGCCGTACGCGATGAATCGCCCGCCACGATGCTCCCAGGCATCGCAATACGGACAGTGGTAGATCCCCTGTCCATAGTACTGACGGAAGCCGGGGATGTCCGGCAGGACGTCGATCCGGCCGGTGGCAAGCAGGAGGATGCGTGCCTGCTTCGCCTGACCGTCCTGTGTCACGATGTCGAAGTGGTCCGCCTGTCGCTGTGCCGTGGCGACCTGCGCATCGATGAACGTGATGCCCGGGTACTGCTTCACCTCGTCGCGTCCCATCGAACGGAGCTGCATCGGATGGACGCCATCGCGGGTCAGATAGCCGTGGAGGCCGCGCGAGACGGCGTTGCGCGGCTGCGCCGAGTCGAAGACAACGACGTCCCTCCCGCAGCGTCCGAGGACCAGCGCGGCATTGAGCCCGGAGGGGCCCGCGCCGACGATGCAGACATCATGCATGGGGCGCGGAGTCCTGCGTGGTGAGCGTCAGCGCCCGCAGGACCTCCGCCACACTCCACGCCTGCGCGATGCATCCGCGCGGTGTGAACGGCGCCTCGGCGTCGAATATCTCGCTGATCGATCCGACGCACGCCTGGGTCATGTGAGCGGGGAAACCCTCGAGGAATCGTCGGGCCTCGGCGTTCTTCCCGGGGTGGAGCTTGAGCCACGCGTCGATGAACGGACCGATCAGCCACGCCCACACGGTCCCCTGATGGTAGGCCGCGTCGCGCGAGCGGAGGTCGCCGGAATACTTGGGTTTGAAGTCGCGATGCTGCGGACTCAGCGATCGGAGGCCCCTCGGGGTGAGAAGGTCGCGCTCGACAACCTGCATGACGGCCTCCCAGCGCGCGGAGTCGAGGATCGGATGATCGAGTGAAATCGCGAGCACCTGGTTGGGACGCACCGCCGGGTCTTCCCCATGCTCGCCATCCACGACGTCGAAGAGGCACTGCGCGGACTCATTCCAGAACCGTTTGTTGAACGAGGCCCGCGCCTGGTCGGCATGCTTCCGGATCTTGTCGGCGTCGGCGGGCTGCTGCGCCTCGCGCAACCAGCCTTCGAGCAGGACCAGCGCATTGTACCAGAGTGCATTGATCTCGACGGCCTTGCCCCGCCGGGGCGTCACGACCCAGTCGCCGACCTTTGCATCCATCCACGTCAGCTGGTAGCCCTCGGCGCCCTGGACGAGCAGGCCGTCGTTCGCGTCGACGTGGATCCCGAAACGCGTCCCGCGCAGATGATGGTCGACGATGTTGCGCAGCAGCGGCACCAGCGACAGCACCGCCTCGTGGTCGTTGGTCGCGAGCAGATACCGGTGCAGCGCATGAAAGAACCAGAGCGTTGCGTCCGCGGTGTGGTACAGACCCTCGTTCCTTCCCTCGGGAAAGAGGTTTGGAATGAGCCCGTCGCGTACGTAGCGCGCGAAGGCGCGGAGGATCCACGCGGCTTCCTGGTGACGCCCTGTGATGAGCGTGAGCCCCTCGAGGCTGATCATGGTGTCGCGTCCCCAGTCGGTGAACCAGTGATAGCCTGCGATGACGCTGCGGAGTTCGTCGCCGGCGGCCCGGGCGCGGGCCGCGTCGTGCACGCGGCCCGCCGGGACAATGATGAACTGGTCGGCCGCCAGCACGAGTTCCGCAGCGGGTCCGGAGCGGGCCGCCGGCACCGCCGTGCGGATGAGGTGCTGCAGACGCTCGCGTTCGGTGCTGAGCGCCGCCTCGGCATCGAGAGCGTTGACGGTGTGCCACTCTTCCGTGGACGCCACGAGCGTGACGGGAGCGCCCCGGATCGGAATCGAAAAGTACCCCGGCGACCACAGCGTGCCGCGCGATTCGAATCCCCGCTCGGCGTCGAGCTGGTAGATGATCTCGCGGTTGCTGCCGCCGTCCTGGATGAAGCGCGAATCCGGTGCGTCCATGACGAGCCGCAGGGGCGGGTAGCCTTGCAGCGAGTCGATCTCAAACTGCTGGCCGCGGGTGCGCACCTCATATGAGGAGGGGTGCGCGGCGCTCACGCTTTCCTCAAACCGCCGGAAATGCACCGACGGGCGGAGTTCCAGCCAGAAGCCTTCGCGGTCGGTCTCCACGCGGTAGGTCACGTGAATCGTATTCTGCCGGTTTGGCATCAGCAGGCACTTCTCGAGGGCGACGCCGTTGACCACGTAGCGCCAGAACGGCAGCTGGTTCTCCAGGCGAAATTCCACGAGATGGCTCGGCCCCGGCGTGGCATTGGAATCGCTCGGCTCCGCTCCGCCAAACTGGACCACCGAGCCGTCGGGAAAACGGAGGCACTCCTCGAGATGGTTCAGCATCACCGTCCGGCCAAACGGTGCCGGCAGCGCGGCGATCAGCATCCCGTGGTACCGCCAGGTCACCGCGCCGGCGATCGTCCCGGATGCGTAGCCGCCGAGCCCGTTGGTGACGAGCCACTGCCGATGGAGGAGTTCCTGCCGCTCGGCAGGCCGCACCCCGGCGACATCAATCCTTCTCACTAAGTTTTGCGCTGGGGAGTTCACGTCTTGCATCAGGATAAAGCACGACCGCGGCGCGTCCGGGAATCAGCCAGCCACCCGTCGTCTCGACCTCGGCCTTCCCGGAGCCGCCGTATTCCGGCGACTCGCTGGACCAGCGCACCTTCCATCCACGGCCTTCGATGGGGGAGAGCAGCGGCTCCGGAAACGGCAGGAGTTGAAGATCGACGCCGAGATTCACCAGAAGCAGAGCGTCCTTCCCGTCGCCGG
>JAJYAR010000330.1 GCA_021779435.1 bacterium | reverse complement strand
CGTACACGCGATACATGTAATCGCGCTCTTCGTCCGTCACCATCTCGAGCGTCAACTCGTCGTGGTTGCGCAGAAACAGCGCCCACTGGCACGATTCCGGAATCGGCGGCGTGAGGCGCAGAATGTCGGTGATCGGATACCGGTCCTCCATCCGCAGCGACATGAACAGCCGCGGCATCAGCGGAAAATGGAACGCCATGTGGCATTCATCGCCATTGCCAAAGTATGCGATCGCGTCCTCCGGCCACTGGTTCGCCTCGGCCAGCAGCATGCGGTCCTGGTATTTCGAGTCGATGTGCGCCCGCAACTCGCGCAGAAAATCGTGCGTCTCCGGCAGGTTCTCGCAGTTGGTGCCCTCGCGCTCGACCAGGTACGGCACCGCGTCCAGACGCAGCCCGTCCACGCCCATGTCGAGCCAGAAGTCCACGGCGTCGAGCACGGCCTTGCGCACGTCCGGATTGTCGAAGTTCAAATCGGGCTGGTGCGAATAGAACCGGTGCCAGAAGTAGGCATTCGCCACCGGGTCCCAGGTCCAGTTGGAGTGCTCGAAATCCTTGAAGATGATGCGCGCGTCGCGGTAGCGGTCGGTGTTGCCGCTCCAGACGTAGAAATTCCGCCACCGCGAACCGGGCGGCGCCCGCCGCGAGCGCTGAAACCATACGTGCTGGTCGGAAGTGTGGTTCAGCACCATCTCCGTCACCACCCGCAGGCCATGCGCGTGGGCTTCTTTGAGGAATGTCTGGAAGTCACGCAGCGAGCCGTAAACGGGGTGCACGGCGTTGTAGTCGGAGATGTCGTATCCGTCGTCCCGCCAGGGCGAAGGAAAGAACGGAAGCAGCCAGATTGCCGTGATTCCCAGGTCTTCGAGATAAGGAAGCTTCTTCGTCAGGCCCGGAAAATCGCCGACACCATTGCCCATCCCGTCATAAAACGCCTTGACCGGAACCTCGTAAAACACCGCATCCCGATACCACTGCGGATCGGGAAGCGGCCGGGAGCTTTGGTTCCCTCGGCTCACAGCCGACTATTCTATTACGCGGCGCTCCCCGGACGTTCCCTACTTGCCGCCGTATCGTCCCCGGTGAAACCCTAGCTCCACCTCGGGCTGGATATTTTCGGCGGGGCGGTTTATAAAGTTAGATAGGGCCTGAATTTGAGCAACATGAGCGACCTCCTCCTCCGCCTCGCCTACGTGGTGATCCTCATCGTGGCCGGCGTGTACATCGTCGTTGCGCAGCGAGGACCGCAGGGGATCCCGGCGCTGCTCGAATCCCGCCACCAGATCCGCCAGTTGCAGGAGCAGAACGCCGAACTGGCCCGGAAGATCGCCGCCGAAAAAGAAGAGGTCCGCAAGCTGCGCAGCAGCAAATCCGCGCAGGAAACCGAAATCCGCAAGGACTGGAACCTGCAGCACAAGGGCGACGTGACGCTCATGCTGCCCACGCCGCCCGCCAAGTCCGATACGCCGGCTCAGCCGTAACCGGGGCGGCCTAAACCTCCAGTTTCCACGGCGCGCGGTACTCGCGCACGAGCATCTCCCGCGCCGCGCCCGGCGTTGCCTCAGCCCCGTTGAACGTCACCCGCGTCTTCGTGCGATAGGCGATATTGCCCAGCAGACACGTCGCCGTCGACCGCCGGCACAGGTCGATGTCGCTCGCCGGCTTCTGCCGCGTCTTCATGCACTCCAGGAAATTCGTCCAGTGGCTAAAATGCCCGTTGTCGCTCCGCTCCACCTTCCGCGCCTTCACGTCCGAATTCTTCTCCGGCACGATGTAGAACTCGCCGCGGTCCACGAACATCGTCGCCTTTTCGCCGAAGAACAGGATGCCGCCGCCCTTGTTGAACATCGACTGCGCGTTACTGTTCCGATTCTCGTACGTCGCCACATATCCGCCCGGATACTCATAGCTCACATGCAAGGTGTCCGGCGTTTCGCGGTCGTCCGTGAGCCAGAACTTCCCTCCCACGCCGGTCGCCGCGGCCGCCGTCTCCTCGCCCATCGCCATCTGCACGATGTCCAGCCAGTGCACACCCCAGTCCGTCATCATCCCGCCGGCATAATCCCAAAACCAGCGGAACGTGGAGAAATAGTGGTCCTTCGGGTCCACGCCGAAGCGGTTCACGTTGTACGGCCGCTCCGGCGCCGGCCCAAGCCACATGTTCCAATCGAGCGCCGGGGGCGGATCGCTGTCCGGCGGATTTCCCATGCCCGCCTGCTTCTCGTTCCCGATGTTCCAGGTGTGCACCATCGCGATCTTACCCAACTCCCCGCTCTTGACGATGTCCACCGCCTGCTGGAAGTGCGCGTTCGACCTCTGCCACGTGCCCGCCTGGACGACCCGGTTGTACTTTCGCGCCGCCTCCACCATCTTGCCGGCCTCGTCGATACTCACCGAGATCGGCTTCTCGACGTAAACGTCCTTGCCCGCCTTGCACGCCTCCACCGCCATGTAGGCATGCCAGTGGTCCGGCGTGGCGATGCACACCGCATCAATCGAGCGGTCGGCGAGGATCTCGCGGAAATCCTTCACCGTCTTCGCCTGGCCCTTGGCCATGTCGTGCGCCCAGTTCAGGTTCCGCTCGTACACGTCGCACACGGCCACAACTTCGGTGTCGTGCTTGAGCGCGGCCTTCAGATTGTCGCGGCCCATTTTGCCCATGCCGATGAAGGCCAGCCTGGGCCGGTCGTTCGCTCCCAGAACCCGGCTACCGATCGCCGGCGCGGCAAGCAGGGCCGCTCCCGCGCGCAAAAACTCTCTCCGTCCACTTTGACGTTCCATGATGATCCATTTAACTACAGGCCGGAAATGATTGCTTAAAACTCGAACTGCATCCCGCCGTAGGCGCCGATGCCCGCCGCCGGGAACCCCGCCTCAAAGTAGTTCTGGTCGAAAAGGTTCGTGATCCGTCCGAAGAAGCGGATGTCGCGGTCCCCGCGCACCGGCCAGCGGTAGCTGGCGCCCAATCCCGCGTCGTGCATGCCCGGAAAGCGGAACGGCAGGCCCGAGAACGTCGCCAGCGAATACACCGGCGCCAGGTAACTGGATGACGCGGCGAGGTTGAAGTTCACGAAAAATCGCGAGCCGATCCGCTGCGTCGCCACGAACGAGAACTGGTTATCCGGCACTTCAAAGCTCCGGAAAATATCGAGAATCACCGGCGCCCGCTGCTGCGAGTTGGTGTAGGTGTAAGCCGCGTTCAGATCGAGCGACGAGGTCGCCGCCACGCTCGCGCTCGCCTCCAGGCCTCGCGCAAGCCCGCCGAGGCTGTTGTAGTATCCCGCCGATCTTCCGTAAGGATCCGTCGCCGGATTAATCAGCCCCGTGTAATCGTCGAACAAAATCTCGTTCTCGATCCGCGTGTAGAAATAAGTGGCCGATGCCCTCACCCGGTTATTCCAAAGACTCTGGTCGATTCCTGCGTCAAACGCGGTGGAATGCTCCGGGGTAAGTCTCGGGTCGCCGTAGACCGAATAACCGAAGATCGGATCGAAGTAAGTGCCGAACCGCTCGTACAGAGATGGCGCCCGGTAACCTCTCCCGGCATGGCCGCGGATCTTGGTTCCCGTAGAACGGAAGAACCACGCCACCGAGGCATCCCCCGTATAGGCGTTCGGCGGCGACACGAGCGGCGTTCCGGCATACGGCGCCGAGGCCGAAGGGGCAAATGCGGGCACACCCAGGTTGAACATCTGCGTCCGCCCGCTGGCGGCAACTAAAAGCCGCCCGTTGAAAAACCGCGCCTGGTCCTGCAGCCAGAACGAGTGGCTCCGTTCGCTCGCGTCTACGCTGCTGTTGCCGATGTTACCCGGCTGCAAGGCCCTGCTTGAGTAATCTTCCCGCTCAAACTCATACCCGCCATCGAGTAAGTTGTTCGGCGCCGCCTGCCAGCTCAGCCTCGCGCCCGCGATCTGGTCCAACCCGTCGT
>JAJYAR010000017.1 GCA_021779435.1 bacterium | reverse complement strand
AACGACGCGCGGCCTGCGCGTCGGTTCCGTCGGCGATGTGGGCTGTTTTTCCTTTTTCCCGAGCAAGAATCTCGGCGCGTTCGGGGATGCCGGCTTGTGCACGGCGAACGACGCGGATCTCGCCGAGCACCTGCGGATCCTGCGCGTACACGGCGGCAAGCCCAAGTATTATCACGCGTTCATCGGCGGCAATTTCCGCATCGATGAGCTGCAGGCGGCGGTGCTGCGCGTCAAGCTCAAGTACCTGGACGGCTGGACCGAGGGCCGGCGGCGCAACGCCGCGTTCTATGACGCCGCCTTCGCCGCCGCCGGCTTGACGGAGGCGGTGGTGACGCCGCCTTCGAAACCGGGCTGCCGCCACATCTACAATCAGTACGTGGTCCGTGTCCGTGATCGCGACGCGCTGCGCGCGCGCCTCGCCGAGCAGTCGATCGGTACCGAAATCTATTATCCCGTGCCGCTGCACCTTCAGTCCTGTTTCGAGTATCTGGGCCATCGCCGCGGCGATTTTCCGCAGGCCGAGCGCGCCGCGACGGAGACCCTCGCGTTGCCGGTCTATCCCGAGCTGGGGATCGCGCAGCTCGAGCGCGTGGTCGCGTCAATCGTGGATTTCTATTCCTGACCGCGCGCACCGGCCGCCGCGCGCGGCCGTGCTCGATCTCAGTTTTTCTTGAAGTCGTCCGGCATGAGCTGGTGGCGCGACAACAGCTTGTAGAAATCCGTGCGATTGCGCTTCGCGAGCCGCGCGGCCTGGCTCACGTTGCCGCCGGTGATCTGCAGGATCTGGGACAGGTAGTTGCGCGTGAATTCGTCGCGGGCCTCGTCGAAGGAGGGCAGGCGGGTCGTGCCGCCGCCGAGCGATTGCTGCACGATTTCGGCGGTAATGATCGCCCCGTGGGTCAGCGCGACGTTCTGGCGCACGACATTCGCGAGCTGGCGGACATTGCCCGGCCAGTCAGCGGTCGCGAGCAGTTCGACCGCCTCCGGCGCGTAGATTTTCCGCTGTCCGGTTTCCTTCGCGAGCCGTTCGAGCACGTGCGCGACCAGCAGCGGGATGTCCTCGCGGCGCCGCGCGAGCGGCGGCACCTCGATGTGGACGACGTTGAGCCGGTAATACAGGTCCTCGCGGAACTTCGCGTCGGCCATCCGCCGCTGCAGGTCGTCTCGCGTCGCCGAGATCACGCGCACATTGATGCTGATCGCGTCGCCGCCCAGCGGCCGGATCATGTCCTCCTGGAGCACCCGCAGCAGCTTCATCTGCAGACGCGGCGTCAGCTCGCCGACGTCGTCGAGCAAGAGCGTGCCGCCGTCGGCCGCGGCGAACAGGCCCCGCTGGGTCTTGGCGGCGCCGGCGAATGCGCCCTTTTCGTGGCCGAAGAGGTCCGAATCGAGCTGGTTCTCGTCGGCGCCGGCGCAGTTGGCGACGACGAACGGCTGGTTGCGCCGGGGGCTCGCCTCGTGAATGGCGCGGGCGAGCAATTCCTTGCCGGTGCCGCCTTCGCCGGTGAGCAGCACGCGCGCGTCGGTGCCGGCGACCATGTTCGCCTGGGCGAGCCGGTCCTCCATCAGCTGGCTGCGCGTGATGATGTTCGCGCGCCAGGCTTCGTCCATGTGTGCGAAGCCGGAGACCTTGAGCGCCTTCTGGACCTGGTCGAGCAATTCCTGTTTGTCCACCGGCTTGGTCAGAAAGCCGAACGCGCCGCTCTGGGTCGCGTGCACGGCGTCGGGTATCGTCCCGTGGGCGGTGAGAATTATGACGCGCAGACCCGGCCAGCGGCTCTGCAGTTCCTTCAGCAGGCCGATGCCGTCCATCTGGTCCATGCGCAGATCCGTGATGACGAGGTCCGGCCGGAAGCGCACGCACGCGGCGATCGCGGCGGCGCCGCTTTCGACCGCTTCCACCTCGTAGTTCTCCGCGCGCAGCCGGATGGTCAGCAGCCTGAGCAAACCCGGATCGTCGTCGACGACGAGAATCCGCGGCTTGCGCCGCTGCGGCGTCACGCTGTCGCGCGGCCGCCCGCCGAGTCCGAAGCCCAGGGGTGTCGTCGCGGCGTTTGAATAGGCGTTCACTCGTTGCTCTCCGGTCTCAATCCTACGGTGGCGCGGATCCGCCCGCGGCCCGGTCGTTGATCGTCCGCTCGATGTGCGTGACGGCCTCGATCTTGGCGCGCGCATCCTGCAAGGCGCGGCGCAGGCGCGCATTCTCGTCGAGCGCCGCGGCGAGCCTGCTGTTCGCGTCCGCGAGCTTCTCGCTCGTGTCCCGGGCCTTTTCGGCGCGCAAGCGCTGATTTTCAGCCGCCAGGATCAATCGCTGTTCGACCTGTTTCAGCTCCACGGTGGCCAGCATGCGCTCGTCCGGCAACAGAGTCTCGGGTCTTGCGAGCAATTCGGAAAGCTGTCGCTCGGCGGCGACGGGGTCCGATCCGCTGTGCCCCGGCGTCGCGAGGGCGAGCGCGTAGCGCAGCCGGTTGCTGGTCGTCGGCGTGAGCTCCGCCGCGTCCTGCGCCGCCTGGAACGCCTCGGCCTGCCGGGCCGGATCGCCCTGCGGCAGGCTGCTGATCAAGGCCAGGTCCGGCGCGATCGAGCCGGCGCCGTCGGGGGCGCGCCGCGGCGCCGGGGTTGGCGGCAGGGCCGGCGCGCGCAGGTCTTGAATGACCCCGCAGCCGGCGAGGCTCAGGGCCGCGCACAAGACGAAAGCGACGGGGCGCCGCGCCGCGCTAGGCCGCATAGGCGTCCCGGGGGTTGTGCGGCATCGTATGGCGCAGCGGCAGGTGCACGCGGAAATGGGCGCCGCCGGTTGGTGCTTCCATGATGTCGATCGTGCCTCCATGCGCGTTGACGAATTCCGTGACGACCGACAGGCCGATGCCGGTGCCTTTGACGTGGCCGCCCTGCGGCGTCTTTCCCTGATAGAACGCCTCGAAGATCCGCTTGCGTTCCTCGGCGGGGACGCCGGGGCCGCTGTCGATCACGTCGAGGATCAGTTGTTCGCGTTCGGCCCGGGCATGGATCGAGATGGTACCGCCGCGCGGCGTGAATTTGATTGCGTTCGACAGCAGGTTGTCGAGTATCAGCCGGACTTTCGCCCGATCGGCGATCGGCGTCAGGTCCTCCACCTGCACGTCGAGGCGCACGCGCTGGGCGACCAGCGTGAGCTGCTGATTCTCGAGGACGTTCTTGATCAGCGGCCTGAGCTTGAACTCCGACACCTCCAGTCCGACGCTCTGCGCCTGCCAGGCGCTGAAGCTCAACAGGTTCTCGATGAGCCGCTGCAGCTTCATGCCGTTCTCGCGCAGGATCGCGGTGACCTCGCGCTGGCCGCTCTGCAGCTCGCCGACCGCCCCATCCATCAGGAGTTCCGTGCCCTCGCGGATGTTGGCGAGCGGGGTCTTCAATTCGTGCGACATGTGGCGCAGGAATCGGTTTTTCTCCTGGGCGAGGTCCAGGAGCCGCGAGCGCAGCCATTCGAGCTGCTCGGCGAGGCGCTCGAGGTCGGCCGGTCCGCGGATCGCGATCGGACGGGAGAACGCGCCGCGGCCGAGTTCGCTGATCGCCCGGTCGATCGCGCGGATCGGGCGGCCGAGCAGGAACGTGAACACGCCGACGACCGCGAGCGTGAGCGGCACCAACAGCAGCGTCTGCCACAGGAGCTTGTGCTGTGTCGTGCTCGCCGCGAGCTGCAGGCCGGAGAGCTCCCGGTCGACGGCCGCGTTCGTGCGGTTCGAGATTTGCGAGGCGAGGTCCGACAGATGCGGGTAGGTTCCGATCAGCGCGTTCATGGCCGCAGAACCCGGAGCCGTCGCCCGCAGGTCGTCGCGCAGGCGCTGCGCCTGGCTCCGTAGTTCCCCGAGGTCGCGGCGCGACGCGGCGTCGAGTGGCAGGGCCGCGAGCGCCTGTGCCGCGGTGTCGAGCCGGCGCGAGGCCTTCGCGTAGACGTCGAGCAGGTCGGGGCTGCCGACGATCTGGTACAGGCGCGCGGTGCGTTCGAGCACGCCGATGTCCTCGAACAGCAGCTGATTGTTGCGCGTTCCCTGCATCCCGTGGATGACCAATTGCTGGCTGCGCTTCGACAGGCGGTTCATCTGCACCGACGCGTTGACGATTGCGAACAAGAGCGGCGTCGCGACGATCGTGAAACCGATCAACATCAGCCCGCTCAAGGATTTGGGTCGTACGAGACGCATGCGCGGCATTCTAACAGCGTGCTTTGCGCCGCGGAGGCCGGGCGTGGGACGGAAGCCCGGTTCAATACCCAGGTAGACTGGCGGCCGATGAAATCGGAAACGCCCTATGCGGATCTCTCCCCCGACGCCGTGCTGGATGCGGTCGAGGCGTCCGGCTACCGCTCGGACGGGCGCGTCCTCGCGCTCAACAGCTACGAAAACCGGGTCTATCAGGTCGGCATCGACGAGGATGCGCCCGTGGTCGTCAAGTTCTACCGTCCGGGTCGCTGGACCGATGCGGCGATCCTCGAGGAGCACGCGTTCGCGCTGGAGTTGGCCGCGCTCGAGATTCCGGTGGTCGCGCCGCTCGCGCGCGACGGGGTGACCTTGCATCTGCACGACGCCTATCGGTTCGCGATCTTCCCCCGCCGCGGCGGCCGCTGGCCGGAACTGGGTCTGGCCACCGACCGGGAATGGCTCGGACGCTTTCTCGGGCGCATCCACGCCGTCGGCCGCGCCGGCGCCTTCGCGCACCGTCGCCGCCTGCAAATCGACGAACTGGGGTGGAAGTCGCGCGAATTCGTGCTCCAGGGATCCTGGATGCCGGATTATCTGGCGGCGAAATACGAGGACGTGACCGCGAGCCTGCTCGAGGAGGTGGAACTGCGCGCCGCCGACTGGGGCGGCGCCCGCCAGGGACGGATCCACGGCGATTGTCATCGCGGCAACATCCTGTGGACCGAGGCGGGGCCGCATTTCGTCGACCTGGACGACTGTCTGTGCGGGCCGGCGATCCAGGACATCTGGATGCTGCTCGCCGGCAGCCGCGCGGAAATGCGCGCCCAGTTGACCGATATCCTGTCGGGTTACGAGCAGTTTGCCCCGTTCGACCGGGCCGAACTCGGGCTGATCGAGCCGCTGCGGGCCTTGCGCATGATCCATTACGCGGCTTGGATCGCGCGTCGCTGGCACGATCCGGCATTTCCGCTGGCCTTCCCCTGGTTCGCCGAGCCGCGCTATTGGGAGGAACACTACCGGGCGCTCGACGAACAACTGGCCGCGGTGGTCGAACCGCCGCTCGAGTTGTGAACGGCGCCGCAATTGGGGATCATAGGCGCATGTTCAAACCCCGCGTCCTGGCCCTGTGCCTCGTCTGCGCGGCTCCAGCCTGCCATGGAGGCTCGCATCCGTCCGCCGGCGCCGGGATCTCGGGCGCACCGAAGCCGCATGCCGCGCCTGCCGGACCGACGATCGCCGCGCAGACGGTCGGCATGGTCGAGGCGCCCGGCAGCCACAAATCGACGGTGCAGGTGTCGCTGAAATTCGCGCTCGCACGAGCCCCCGTGGTCGGCACGCCGCTGTCGATCGATTTGGCGGTGATTCCGCGGATCAGCGCCGACGCGGCGACGCTCAGCGTGTCGCCGTCGCCGGCATTCAGCGTCGCCGGCGCTGAGCGCACCGCGACCTGGGCGCCGGTCGATCCGACCAAGGCCTACCATCACCAGGTCACGGTGACGCCGGCCACCCCGGGAGTCGAGGAACTCGATGTCGCGGTGAGCCTGCGGCACGACGGCATCACGGAAACCCGCGGCTTCTCGCTGCCGGTGATCGTGGGCGCGGCGCAATAGTCGCCACGGCCAAATAACCGCATAGACGTCGGACGATCGGCCTATAATGGTGGGTTTCCTCCAGGGGCCTCATTTGTGACGCAGAAACTCCGCAACATCGCCATCATCGCCCACGTGGACCACGGGAAGACGACCCTCGTCGACCAGTTGCTGCGTCAATCCGGCACGCTCGACGCGCGCAAGGACATCGAAGAGCGCGTGATGGATTCGAACGCGATCGAGAAGGAGCGCGGCATCACGATCCTCGCGAAGAACACCGCGATCACCTGGGGCGATTACCGGATCAACATCGTCGACACGCCGGGTCACGCCGACTTCGGCGGCGAGGTCGAGCGCGTGCTCGCGATGGTCGACAGCGTGCTGTTGCTGGTCGACGCCGTCGACGGCCCGATGCCGCAGACGCGTTTCGTGACCCAGAAGGCCTTCGCGCACGGACTGCGTCCCATCGTCGTCATCAACAAGATCGACCGCGACGAAGCCCGTCCGAACTGGGTGCTCGACCAGACCTTCGATCTGTTCGACCGTCTCGGCGCGACCGATGAGCAGCTGGACTTCCCGGTCGTTTACGCGTCGGCGCTGCGCGGCTTCTCCGGCCTCGACGCGCAGGTTCGGTCCGGCGACATGCAGCCGCTGTTCGAGACGATCGTCGCCAATTGTCCGCCGCCGGACGTCGATGCCGCGGGCGCGTTGCAGCTCCAGGTCACGCTGCTCGATTACTCCAGCTACGTCGGCGCGATCGGCATCGGCCGCATCAAGCGCGGCACGCTGCGCCGCGCGATGCCGGTCACCGTCGTCGGCCGCGATGGGCGGCAGCGCTCCGAGAAAATCACCCAGATCCTGGGGTTCCACGGCCTGACCCGGGTGGAGGTCGAAAGCGCGTCGGCCGGCGACATCGTCGCCTTCGCGGGCATCGGCGAACCGAAGGTGTCGGAGACGATCTGCGATCCGGCGCTGGTGGAGCCTCTGCCCAACCTCACGGTCGATGAACCGACGATCAGCATGACGTTCGAGGTCAACACCTCGCCGTTCCTCGGTCGCGAAGGGAAGTTCGTGACCAGCCGGCAGATCCGCGAGCGCCTCGAGCGCGAGTCGATTCACAATGTCGCGCTGCGGGTCGAGCCGACCATCGATCCGGACAAGTTCATCGTCTTCGGCCGCGGCGAGCTGCATCTCGGCGTGCTCCTCGAGAACATGCGCCGCGAAGGCTACGAGTTGGCCGTGTCGCGGCCGCGCGTGGTCATCAAGGAGATCGACGGCCGGCCGCACGAACCCTACGAACAGGTCACCGTCGACGTCGACAGCGACGCCCAGGGCGACATCATGACCGCGCTCGGCAGCCGCGGCGCCGAACTCAAGGACATGATCTCGGACGGCCGTGGCCGGGTGCGCCTCGACTACATGATCCCGTCGCGCGGCTTGATCGGTTTCCAGACGGAATTTCGCACCATGACGCGCGGCACCGGCTTGCTGCACCACGTCTTCGATCATTACGGCCCGATGGTGCAGCGCGAGCTCGGCCAGCGTCCGCAGGGCGTGTTGATCGCGAACGGCAAGGGGGTCGCGCTCGCATACTCCCTGTTCAGCCTGCAGGAACGCGGCCGTTTGTGCGTTGCGCCAGGCGAGGAGGTCTACGAGGGCATGATCATCGGCCTCCATAACCGCGAAAACGACCTGGTCGTCAATCCCTTGAAGGGCAAGAAACTCACCAACATGCGGGCCGCCGGCAAGGACGAGAACGTCGTGTTGACGCCGCCGATCCGCTTCTCGCTGGAACAGGCGATGGAGTTCATCGACGACGATGAGCTGATCGAGATCACGCCGGGCTCGATCCGCCTGCGCAAACGCCACCTGCGCGAGGTCGATCGCAAGCGCTCGGGCCGGGAGTCGGTCGACCAGGACGTGGCGGGCTGAGGACTTAACCGATTATTGGGTGAAACGAGAAATCCATCACGTCGCCATTGCGGGATCTCCCTAACATTCGAGCGGTAGTCTGACGGCAGGGTTGCCGTCGATCGTCCGGGGAGATCAAAGGATTTGGCACGCGACATCGCGGCGGCAGTTCGGACCCAAGCACCGCTGCCGTCGGAAAATCTCAATCGCCTGCTGACGCGGCAGTTGCAGGAGGCGCGCCGCCGCAACGGCGACGTCGACTTGGGCGAGCTGCTGCGCATCGTGAGCGTGCATTACGACCGCGCCGACGCCGAGCGGCGCGGCGTCGTGCGTTCGATGCAGATCATGTCGGACGAGGCGCAGGCGCTGACCCGCGAGATCCGCGAGGAGACCGCCTCCCATCTCCAGGCGATCCTCGACAACGTCAAGGACGCGATCATCACGGTCGACGAGGCCGGCCACATCGAGAGCTGCAATCCGACCGGTGAGCGGATCTTCGGCTATTCCCAGGCCGAGATCCTCGGGCGCACGCTCGACTTCGTGCTTCCCGAACTGAGCGAACACGGCGCCGGCAAGTTCCTCGAGCGCCTCGCGACCAAGATCGACGACACCCACGTCGACCTCGCCGCGCAACAGGTCTGGGGAGCATCCAAGGACGGCGCGCGCCTGGCCGTCGAGGTCGCCGTCAGCCGCGCGACCTTGAGCCGCCGCGACGGCTACATCGTGTGCATCCGCGACATCAGCGAACGGCACATGGCCGAGCAGTTGATGCGCGAGAGCGAGGCCCGGTACCGGACCCTCGTCGAGAACGCGCCCGAAGTCATCGTCGTGTTCGACGTCGATCTCGGCCGCTTCGTCGACGTCAACGACAACGCCTGCCGCTTCTTCAAGATGGACCGGCAGACGATCCTGTCGAGCGGGCCGGTGCCATTGAGTCCGCCGACGCAGGCGGACGGCACGCCCTCGTTCGGCGTCGAGCGCGGCCACATCGCCGGCGCGCTCGCCGGCGGCACGCCGGTGTTCGAATGGACGCACTGCGACTCGAACGGCCGGACGATGCCCTGCGAGGTGCGCTTCGTGCGCCTGCCGAGCTCGAATCGTCGGCTGATCCGCGCGAGCATCACCGACATCACCGAGCGCAAGCGCGCCGAGGGCATCGCCGCCGGCGAACGCCGGGTGTTCGAGCACATCGCCGCGAACGCGCCGCTGCAATCGGTGCTGGAGTCGATCGCCGAGGTCATCGAGCGCGTGATGCCGTCGAGCCATTGCGCGATCATGCTGCTGGACGGCGAGCGCCGCACCTTGACGTTCTCCGTGGCGCCGAGCCTGGCGCGCGAATTCGTGATGGCGATGGACGGTGTGCCGGTAGGCCGGCATTTCGGATCCTGCGCCGCCTGCGTCGACGGCGGACGCGCCGTCGTGGTCGCCGACATCGAGACCGACGCCGCCTGGGAATGGCGGCGCGAGGCGGCCGCGTACGCGGGACTGCGTGCGGCCTGGTCGGCGCCGATTCTCGCCGCGGACGGCACCGTGGTCGGTACCGTCGCGATTTATCGGCGCGAGGCCGGCGCTCCCGACGAACGCGACTTGGAGCTTGCGCTGCGCATGGCGCAGATCGCCGGCATCGCGATCGAGCGGCGCGGGGCCGAGGACGCGCTGCGCAAGAGCGAGGCGAAGTTCCGCGGGCTGTTCGAGAGCGTCATGGAGGGTGTGTACCAGTCCACCCGCGACGGCCGGGTGCTCGCGGTCAACCCGGCGTTCGTGCAGATGTTGGGCTACGACACGCCGGAGGAAATCTACGCGCTGCCGGTGACGGCGCTCTACTGGAATCCCGGCGACCGCGAGGCCTATGCGCGCCGCATGGAGAACGAGGGCGAGGTGCGCAACGTCGAACTCATGCTGCGCCGCAAGGACGGCGGCATGCTCGTGGCCGTCGACAACAGCCGCGTGGTGCGCGACAAGCAGGGCCGGGTCACCGGTTACGAAGGCACGATCGCGGACATCACCGAGCGCAAGCACGCCGAGACCGCCGTGTTCCAGGCCAAGGAGCGCGCCCAGGTCACGCTGCAGTCGATCGGCGACGCGGTGATCACGACCGACTCGGTCGGCCGCATCGATTACATGAATCCGGTGGCCGAGAGCCTGACCGGCTGGGAGAGCCGCGAGGCGCAAGGCAGGCTGATCAGCGAGGTCCTCACCGTCGTCGACGAGGCCTCGCGCGAGATCAGCGATTGCCCGGTGATGCGCTGCCTGCGCGAGGGGCGCGTGCTCGGACTCGCCGAACACACCGTGCTCGTGAACCGGCGCAGCAAGGAAATCGCGATCCAGGACTCGGCGGCGCCGATACGCGACCGCGAGGGCAACATGATCGGTGCGGTCATGGTGTTCCACGACGTCAGCAAGGAGCGCCGGCTGCATCGTGCGCTCTACTACCAGGCGAGCCACGACACGCTGACCGGACTGATCAACCGCCGCGAATTCGAGAACCGGCTGACGGCCGCGGTCGAGAGCGTGCGACAGGACGGCGACATCCGCCACGCCCTGCTGTACCTGGATCTCGACCAGTTCAAGCTGGTCAACGACACCTGCGGCCACCCGGCCGGCGATCAGCTGCTGAAACAGATCACGGGCGTGCTGCAGTCGCGGGTGCGCAGCGGCGACACCCTCGCGCGCCTGGGGGGCGATGAGTTCGGGATCCTGCTGCAGGACTGCACGCTCGATCAGGCGCTGCGCGTCGCCGAGACGCTGCGGCAGGCGATTCGCGACTATCGCTTCGTGTGGCAGGACGGGGTCTTGGGCGTCGGCGTCAGCATCGGCATCGTCGAAATCACCAAGGAGACGCCGACCGTCGCGAACGTGATGAGCGCCGCCGATGTCGCTTGTTATTCGGCGAAGGACCTCGGCCGCAACCGGCTGCATCTATACACGCCGGACAACGTGCCGGAGCGGCACAAGGAGATGCACTGGGTGTCGAAGCTCACGCGCGCCTGCGACGAAAGCCGCTTCGACCTGTACTTCCAGCCCATCGTGCCGATCGGTTCGACGGTGCATGACCGCGAACACTTCGAATTGATGCTCCGGATGCACGACGAGTCGGGGAAGCTGATCCTGCCCGCGGAGTTCATCCCGGCCGCCGAGCGCTACAACGTGATGCCCGCGGTCGACCGCTGGGTCGTCAAGACCGCGCTCGACCGGGTCGCGCACCGCAACGGGACGGGCGTCAAACCCTACACGATCGCGGTGAACCTGTCGGGCAACTCGCTGAACGATGAACGCTTCCTCGAATATCTGATCGGGCTGCTGGGCAACGCGAACCTGACCGCCGGGGCGATCTGCTTCGAGATCACCGAAACCGCCGCGATCGCCAATCTCGGCAACGTCGTCTACTTCATGCGCGAGCTGAAGGCGCGCGGCTGCCGGTTCGCGCTCGACGATTTCGGCAGCGGCCTGTCGTCGTTCATGTACCTGAAGACCCTCCCCGTCGATTACCTGAAGATCGACGGCCAGTTCATCGAGAACGTGACCCGGGATCCCATCGATCGCAGCATGGTCGAGGCGATCAGCCAGGTGGGCAGGGCGATGGGCATCCATACGATCGCCGAGCGGGTCGAATCCCACGAGGTCCTGGCCGAGCTCGCGCGCCTCGGAATCGGCTTCGCCCAGGGCTTCCATATCGCATCGCCGCGATCGATCAGCGAGTTCCCCTACTCGATCGAAAGCTAGTACCATCCTGGCGCGATGAACGATTGGACGGTCCCGCAGCGCTGGGATGACTACGACCCGGTCGAACATGCGACCTGGGACCGTCTGTTCGCACGCCAGTCGGCGATGCTGCCCGGCCGGGCGGCCGGAGAATTCCTGCGCGGCCTGGACGTGCTGCGTCTGGGGAGTCCCGGGATCCCGCGATTCGACGCCTTGTCCGAACGCCTGTCGCGCCTGACCGGGTGGACCGTCGTCGCCGTTCCAGGCCTCGTGCCGGAGGCTGTGTTCTTCGATCACCTGGCGCACCGCCGCTTCGTCGCCGGCCGCTTCATCCGCAAGCCCGAGCAGAGCGATTACCTGCGCGAGCCGGACGTTTTCCACGATGTGTTCGGCCATGTGCCGCTGCTCGCCGATCCGGTGTTCGCGGACTACATGCAGGCCTATGGCGAGGGCGGGTTGCGGGCGCTCGCCCACGACGCGCTCGAGCGGCTGGCGCGGCTGTACTGGTACACGGTCGAATTCGGCCTGATCCGCACCCCCGGCGGCCTGCGGCTGTACGGGGCCGGCATCGTCTCCTCGTACGGCGAGTCGGTGTTCGCGCTCGACGATGCCTCGCCGCACCGCCTGGGGTTCGACCTCGCGCGCGTGATGCGCACGCCTTACCGCATCGACGACTATCAGCGCAATTACTTCGTCATCGACAGCTTCGCGGACCTGTTGCGGCAGACGCTGGAACCGGATTTCGCGCCGCTGTACGCGCAATTGGCGCGCCTGCCGGACATCGGCATCGGCACCATCCTGGCCGACGACCGCGTTTACTCCCGCGGCACGCAGGCGCGCGGCGGAGCGTCGTGATTGACGGGGAATATGAGATACGAGAAAATGGAATCATGAAGACCACTGTTGATATTCCAGATGGTGACCTCACGGATGCTATTCGCTTCACCAAGGCGAAAACCAAGCGTGCGGCGATCGTCACCGCCATCCAGGAGTTCAACCGGCGCAAGCGCATGGCCGAGCTCACCAGGCACGCCGGAACCTGCAAGGACCTGATGAGCGTGGAGGAACTCTTGCGGCGGCGTCGCAAGGACTGATTCGCTTTGATCTTGATCGACTCCTCGTCTTGGATTCACATGCTGCGTCCGAATGGCGACGCGAGCGTCAGGGACCGGGTGATGCGCGTACTCGACGCCGGTGATGCCTGTTGGTGCCCCATCATCCGCTTGGAATTGTGGAACGGCGCGGGCGGTGATCGCGACCGGAGGGTGCTGAGGGAATTCGACCGGCTTCTGCCGGAGCTCGGCATCGACGATGCGGTGTGGAGCGGCGCCTTTGATTTGGCGCGGCGCGCGCGCTCCGCCGGCGTTTCGGTCCCGGCAACCGATATCTTGATCGCCGCGTGCGCGCGGCACCACCAAGTCGCGTTGGAACATGCCGACGCGGATTTCGCGCGCCTCGAAATACTCTAGCCCGCCCCCGCGCCGGCGCCTGTCGAGCCGCTACGTATGAGCTACTTTTCGCCACATCGCCCGGTCCTTCCAAATTCAGCGGACTTCGGCGATCCGCGCGTCCCGGGCGCGGACCGCGACGGAAGGATCGTCGATGGGCGGCCTCGATTGTTCTCGAGAAAGATCTCGGTCGCGCCGATGATGGACTGGACCGACCGGCATTGCCGTTACTTCCACCGGCTGCTCGCCCCGCATGCGCTGCTCTATACGGAGATGATCGTCGCCAAGGCGATCCTGCGGGGCGACCGCGCGCGGCTGTTGGATTTCGACCCGGCCGAGGGGCCCGTGGCGCTCCAATTGGGCGGCTGCGATCCCGGCGAACTCGCCGAAGCGGCCGCATTCGGCGCGGCGGCCGGCTACGTCGAGATCAACTTGAACGTCGGCTGTCCGAGCGACCGGGTCAAGACCGGCTCCTTCGGAGCCTGCCTGATGGCGGATCCTAAGTTGGTGGCGGCCTGTGTCGCCGGAATGCGCGCCGCGGTGTCCATACCGGTCACGGTGAAGTGCCGGATCGGCATCGACGATCGCGACAGCTACGAGTTTTTCGATGCCTTCGCCGCCGCGCAGCTCGACGCCGGCATCGACGCCTTGATCGTGCACGCGCGCGCGGCCATATTGAGCGGCTTGTCGCCGAAGGAAAACCGGGAGATCCCGCCGCTGCGCTACGATTACGTCTATCGGCTGAAGCGCGAGCGCCCGGCCGCGACGATCGTGCTGAACGGCGGTGTCGCGGACGCCTTGGCCGTTCGCACCCATTTCGCCGAGGGGGTCGACGGCGTGATGCTGGGTCGCGCCGCCTATCACCGTCCGGCGCTGCTTTCGGAGCTGGAGCGGGAGTTCAGCGATCCGGATTGGATCGCGCCGCGGCCGGAGGCGGTGCTCGAGCGCATCCAGGAATACGCGCGGCGTGAGAGCGCCAAAGGCACGCGGCTGCACTCGATCACGCGCCACCTGCACGGGCTGCTCGCCGGCGCGGACGGCGCGCGGGCCTGGCGGCGCTTCCTGTCCGAAATCGCGGCGATGCCGGACGCCGAGGCCGGAATTCTGAGTGCGGCGCTGCCGCTCGTCACCGGCCGATCAGCACAGGAGCGCCAGGTTAAGTATAATTGACCCCGACCTATGGGAAATGAAGTCGAAGTCGCGATCCTGTTTGCCGACGTCGTGGGCAGCACCAAGCTCTACGAACAGCTCGGCGACGCGCGTGCGCGCGAGATGGTCGGCATCTGCATCGAGGTGATGCGCACGGCCACCGAACAGAACGGCGGGAACGTGATCAAGACGATGGGCGACGAGGTCATGGCGACCTTCACCACCGCCGACGATGCGCTGAATGCCGCGGCGCAGATGCAAAAACAGATCAGCACGCACCCCGCGCTGAAGGTCGACGAGCACGCGGTCGCGATCCGCATCGGCTGTAATTTCGGTCCCGTCGTCGTCGAGAATCGCGACATCTTCGGTTCGGCGGTGCACACGGCCAACCGCATGACCAGCCAGGCCAAGGCCGGCCAGGTGATGACCACCTCGACGATGGTCGAGCAGCTGTCGCCGGATTGGCGCGCCTCGGTGCGCCAGATCGACATCGCCACCTTGAAGGGGCGCAGCAGCGAAGTGGCCCTGTTCGAGGTTTTGTGGCAGCCGGAGGACGTCACCAGCATGGTGCCGGCGATCGCCTCGCGCGACCGCGCCGCCAAGGCTCAGCGCCTGCGGCTGCGCTACCAGGGCCAGGAGATCTTCGTCAACGACGGCCGCGCCAACATCACCATCGGCCGCGCCGAGGAGAACGACCTCGTCGTCAAGGGCAACTTGATCTCGAGGCTGCATGCGCGCGTCGAGATCAGCCGCAACAAATTCATGCTCGTCGATCAGAGCACGAACGGAACCTTCGTGCTCGGCAAGGACGGCGAAGAAGCCTTCGTGCGGCGCGATTCCATGCAGATTCGCGGCGAGGGGCTGATCGGGCTCGGCAAGGCGCCCGACAGCAACTCCTCGCAGGTCATCCGCTACACCTGCGAGGAGTGAGGGTACTCAGGTCGCCGCAAGGCGGTTGCGCGCGTCGGCGAGCTCGCGGCGCAGTCCCTGAGGGAGCCGGTCGCCGTACTCGTCCAGATAGGCGGCGATCGCATCGAACTCCTCGCCCCAGGTCGCCGGATCGACCGCGAGCAATTCCTCGAGCGCGCCGCGGGCCAGATCCAGCCCCTGGATGTCGAGGTCCCGAGGACCCGGCAGATGCCCGATCGCGGTATCCACGGCCCCGGCGGTTCCCTCGCAGCGTTCGATGATCCAGCGCAGCACCCGCATGTTTTCGCCGAATCCGGGCCAGAGGAACTGACCGCGCTCATTCTGGCGGAACCAGTTGACGTGAAAGATGCGCGGCGCGCGCTCGAGCTTCGAGCCGAGCTTGATCCAGTGGCTCCAATAGTCGGCGAAGTTGTAGCCGGCGAACGGTTTCATCGCCATCGGGTCGCGGCGCACGACGCCGACGGCGCCGGTGGCGGCGGCCGTGGTTTCCGACGCGACGCCCGCGCCGACCAGCACGCCATGCGTCCAGTTGCGGGCTTGATAGACGAGGGGCGCGACGGTGCGCCGGCGGCCGCCGAACACGATCGCCGAGATCGGTACCCCGCCCGGCGCCTCGGCGGCGCGGGAGTAGCTGGGGTTGCGGGTCGCCGCGACGGTGAAGCGCGAGTTCGGATGCGCGGCGGGGCCGTTCGCCGGATCATATGCCCGTCCCTGCCAATCGTAGGCGGGTTCGCCGTCCGGCAGTCCCTCCCACCAGGGCCGTCCGTCCGTGGTCATGGCGACGTTCGTGAAGATCGTGTCCCGGCGGATCGTTTCGAACGCGTTGCGGTTGGTCTTCTGGTTCGTGCCCGGAACCACGCCGAAGTAGCCGGACTCCGGATTGATCGCGTACAAGCGCCCGTCGGCGCCCGGGTGCAGCCAGGCGATGTCGTCGCCGACGGTCCAGATCTTCCAACCCTGGTAGCTTGCCGGCGGGATCAGCATCGCGAGGTTGGTCTTGCCGCAGGCCGACGGAAATGCGCAGGCCAGGTAATGCGTCTCGCCGCGCGGGTTTTCGATGCCGACGATCAACATGTGCTCGGCGAGCCAGCCTTCGTCGCGCGCCTGCCAGCTGGCGATGCGCAAGGCATGGCACTTCTTGCCGAGCAGCGCGTTGCCGCCGTAGCCCGAGCCGAAACTCTTGATCGTCAAGGATTCCGGAAAATGCATGATGAAACGGCGCTCGGGATTCAAATCCCCGGTCGAGTGCAGGCCCTTGACGAACACGCCTTCGCGCCCGATGCGTTCGAGCGCCGGCCGCCCCATGCGCGTCATCAGGCGCATGTTGAGCACGACGTACGCGCTGTCGGTGATCTCGACGCCGCAGCGCGACAAGGGCGAGTCGATCGGCCCCATGCAGTAAGGCACGAC
>JAJYAR010000329.1 GCA_021779435.1 bacterium | reverse complement strand
AGGGCGGGAAAGCGAAGCGCATCCCGCCACCCGGACCCGCCCCCACCGTAGGGCGGGAAAGCGCAGCGCATCCCGCCACCTGCGCGCCACCGCCACGCCCCCGCTTGCGGCAAACCCCGCCGCGGCCCGTGTTTCTCAACCCGTGGCGAAATACGCTCCGCTCTTCCGCGTCGTGGCATCATGCTGGGCTCGCTACGGCTTTTCCGCGTATCGTTCACGCAAAGATCGGCGCCCCTTCCTCAGTTCGAGGGTTCCTATGTCAGACCGGCTCATGCCTGTGGCCATTTGCTACGACTTCGACGGGACGCTCGCACCCGGCAATATGCAGGAACACGCTTTTCTGCCGAAGCTGGGCATTACGCCGAATGAATTCTGGACGAAATCGAATGACCTCGCCCGTGAACAACAAGGCGACCGAATCTTGACCTATATGCATCTCATGTTGAAGGAGGCCGACCACGCCAACATATCGATGCGTAAAGAAGATTGGGCTGAGTATGGCAAGGGCATCCATCTATTTCCGGGTACTGAAGGTTGGTTCCCCAGAATCAGTGAGGAAGGGCGCCAACGCGGCCTTGATATAGAGCACTACATAATATCGTCTGGAATGCGGGAGATGATCGCGGGCACGCCGGTCCAGCGCTATTTGAAGGCGGTGTTTGCGTCCGGGTTTCTGTACAACGCATCCGGGGTCGCTATCGCCCCGGCGATGGCCGTGAACTACACTACGAAAACGCAATATTTATTTCGTATCAACAAGGGTGTTCTTGACCTTTCGGTCGACGCGGCAGTGAACGCCTATGTAGCGCCAGATGACCGTCGGGTGCCGTTTTCAAACATGATTTTCATCGGCGACGGCGACACGGATATCCCCTGCTTCCGCCTCGTGAAGGAGCAAGGCGGACACTCCATCGCGGTGTTCCCGGCGGGTGATGCCGCAAAGGCGGAACGTGTCGGACGGTTGATTCAGGAGCGCCGGGTGCATTGTGCGGCGCCTGCGGATTACAACGCCGGAAGCGATCTTGATCGTCGCGTGCTCGCCGTCTTCGATCTGATCGCCGCTCGCGCCACGATTACCGCACCGCATCCAGACGTTCCCGTGGTGCCGGCAAAGTAGGGTGGGCTTCAGCCCGCCAGCACGAGACTGTAGGGCGGGAAAGCGAAGCGCATCCCGCCACCCGTGCCGATTGTAGGGCGGGAAAGCGCAGCGCATCCCGCCACCTGCACGCCCCCGCATCCCACCGCCAGCACGCTTCCGGACCGCCCCGCTTCGGGCTCCTGCGGGCACGTCGGGTTCCTGCCGGCTCCCGTGGTCGTGTCCTCCGAATGCGGGAGCAAGGAACGGATGGCGAGGGCATCGGCGCGCTGGTTTGATCAGGTGCCGTCCGAATGGAGGAATTCATGGGATTTCGTGTAACCGGGCTGTCCGCCGAACCCTTCCGGCATCTGTTTGGATTGCCCGAAGAAGAATTGGCCGGATACGGCGCCAGACGCTACATCGCCGACGGGAAGGCCGGTTTTCCATGCCGCATCGAAATGCGTCATGCCGAGCCTGGCGAGACGGTGCTGCTGCTCAATCACATGTACCAGTCGACCGATACGCCCTATCGGGGGGTGCACGCCATCTTCATCAGGGAGGGAGCAACGGACACCTACAACCAGGTGAACCAGGTGCCGGACGTCATGCGGGTTCGCCTGCTTTCGCTGCGCGGTTTCGATGCGGCCGGCATGATGCTGGACGCCGACGTTGTCGAAGGGGCCGAAGTCGAGCCAGTCATCGAGCGGCTGTTTTCGGATCCGCGCATCAGCTACATCCACGTCCATAATGCCAAGCGTGGCTGTTATTCCGGCCGCATCGACCGTGCCTGAGGCGACGCGCATCCACTCCGCCCCGGACCCGGCCGGCGCGGGGACCATCCGGCGCGGGAGGCGGAATGCCGCTTCGCACATCCCCCTCTAGGTCTCCGAACAGGCAACGCAAGCGAGATACACGACATGAGCAAGGCTCTGGAGTACGCCCACCGCGCCGCATCGGCGTGGCTCGATGGCCTGGATGAGCGGCCGGTCGCCGCACGGGCGACGCCGCAGGATCTTGCGGCAGCCTTTCAGGGGCCGTTGCCGGAGACGGGCTCCCGTCCGGAAGACGTGATCGCCTGGCTGGCGCAAAACGCCAGCGACGGCATGCTGGGCAGCGCCAGCGGGCGGTTTTTCGCCTGGGTCATCGGCGGTTCCGTCGAAGCGGCTCTCGCGGCGGACTGGATGGTCGCGGCATGGGACCAGAACGCGGCGCTCTACGCCTGCAGCCCGGCTGCCTCGGCGGTCGAGGAAGCGGCTGGAGAGTGGATCAAGGAGCTTCTGGACTTGCCGCGCGACGCATCCTTCGCCTTCACCACCGGCTGCCAGATGGCGCATCTGACGGGGCTGGCGTCCGCGCGCAACGCGGTGCTGCAGCGTGCCGGGTGGGACGTCGAAACGGAGGGCATGTTCGGCGCTCCGCCTGTCGCCATCGTCACCAGCGACCAGAAGCACGGCTCGGTCGAACGTGCCGCCCGTCACCTTGGCTTCGGTCGCCGGGCCATCGTGGCGTTGCCAACCGATGCCTCGGGCAGGATTGCCCCCGCCACGCTCGCGGATGGCCTGTCGCGCTGTTCCGGGCCCACAATCGTGGTGCTGAACGCCGCCGATCTCAACATCGGCGCCTGCGACCGGTTCGCGGAGCTCATTCCGATCGCGCACGCGGCCGGCGCATGGGTTCATGTCGATGGTGCCTTCGGCCTGTTTGCGCGAGCGAGCCGCAGGCACCGTCACCATCTGAACGGCGTGGAACTGGCGGACAGCTGGGCGACCGATGCCCACAAGTGGCTGAACGTTCCGTTCGACTGCGGCATCGCGCTCGTCCGTGACCGCGATGCCCATCGCGCGGCGATGACGCTGAGCGCCTCCTACATCGCGCCTCAGGCGAACGCGCGCGACCAGATCGACTGGACTCCCGAGTGGTCCCGGCGCGCGCGCGGCATCCCGGTCTACGCCGCGCTGAAGGAAATGGGGCGCCAGGGCGTCGAGGCGATGATCGACCGCTGCTGCGCGCACTGCGAGGCGCTTGTCGCCGGCATCGGCGCCTTGCCCGGCGCGCAGGTCCTGCATCCGGCGACGCTGAACCAGGGCCTCGTCAGATTCCGGCGCGACGGCAACACGCCCGAGCAGGACGATGCCTATACGGACGAGACGATCCGCAGGATCAATGCCACGGGCGAGGCTTTCTTCTCCGGCACGACGTGGCGCGAACGGCGCGCAATGCGTGTGAGCGTGGTGAACTGGCGCACGGGCGCCGGCGACGTGGACAGGGCGATCGCCGCCGTCGGCTCGGTGCTTGCAGAATCGTAGGAGACGATGAGCCTCGACATCTGACTTTCCGGACCATCCGGCGCAGGGTGGGTGAGCTTCAGCGCAGACTGTAGGGCGGGAAAGCGAAGCGTATCCCGCCGACGCGGCACCATCGCCGCCGCCACATCCCGCCGCTGCCTGCCCCGGCATCTCGACCCGCGACGGAATACGCTTCGCTTTTCCGCCCTACGAGGTCGTGGTGTGCCGAGCGACGCTTCCTGTACATACAACCGAAGAAGAGATTAGCCTGATAAAAGTTTCTGCCTGTTTTTGAATGCCGATTACCCCTCAGATGGCCGACTGTTAGGCGACTCCGCACAATCTGATCATGGCCGCCTTTAATCTCGGCGTGCCTTATCTTCGAGTTATGGCCATTGTACATTCCCTTGCAACTTCATTCTGATCAGCATAGCGTCAGGTTCGCTTCGATGACGGGAGGACCAAATGAAACGCATCATGATAATCGGGGCGGTAGGCATCCTTCTTGGCGTCGGCCTTGCGCCGGCCGCTCGGGCCCAATGGTACGCTCACGCCTCGCAGCCGGATGTGTTCGGTAA
>JAJYAR010000328.1 GCA_021779435.1 bacterium | reverse complement strand
GCGGATGTTCGAGAAGGTGGGCGTGCCCATCCTGGGCCTGGTCGAGAACATGGCCACCCACATCTGTTCGCAATGCGGCCATGAGGAACACATCTTCGGCGCCGGCGGCGCCGCCAGAATGGCGCAGCAGTTCGGCGTGGAAGTGCTGGGCGCGCTGCCCCTGGACATCCGCATCCGGGAGGACGCCGACGGCGGCAACCCGACCGTGTCCGCCCAGCCCGACAGCCCGATCGCCGAGACGTACAAGGCGATCGCCCGGCGTGTCGCGGTGCGGATCGCGGAACGCGCCAAGGACCTCTCCGGGAAGATGCCGGCGATCAAGATCGTCAACACCTGAGCCGGCGCCCCCGGGGCGTCGCGGGCGGAAAGCCCGAAACAGACACGCGACCGGGCCCTTTTCCCCGGTTTCCGGCACGGCAGCCCCTCCTAAGATGAGGCGCTGCCCCCGCGCTTGGCGCGCGGCCAGGCCGAAACCAGGAAAACAGGGACCCCCACATGTCAGCCGTTCTCGATATCGGCCAAGCCCCGGCCCCCGAGGATTCGAGGGCCGCAGGCGCCGATGCCAGCTTCTTTCGCTTCCATGGAATCTGGGCGCCGGGCGTCCGCGTGTTCCGCCAGCTGCATTTCGGCGTCAAGGCGGTCATCATCAGCGCCGCCTTCGTGCTGCCGACCATCGCGATGGTGGCCTGGGACATCGATGCCCAGTACGCCGACGCCGTGGCGACGCGCGAGAACACCGCGGCGGTCGACGCCCGGGTCGCGCACGACATCCAGTCCTGGCTCCAGACGGAACAGGCCGGCGGCCGGATCACGGCGGCGAGCGGACAGGATCTGCTCTCCCGGATGCCCGAGTCGTGGACCCGCGAGGGGACGGTCGACATTGCCGACCTGCGCGATGCCGCGCTGCGGAACATCGCCATCAAGAGCGGGCTCCTCGCCGCCTCGATGCTGCTCGCCGGCTATCTTTTCCTGAGCTTCTACAAGGTCATGGACGGCGGCCTCAAGGAGACCCGCCGCCACCTGCATGCCATGACGGCGGGCGACCTGACGACGTCCCCCGCGCCCTGGGGAAAGGATGACGCGGCCGAACTCATGCTCGACCTGAAGGGCATGCAGGACTCGCTGCGCGCCATGGTCCTGCGGGTGCGCAGTTCGAGCGAGGACATCCTGCATTCGAGCGCGGAAATCGCCTCCGGCGCCCAGGACCTGTCGGCACGGACGGAACAGGCCGCCTCGAACCTCGAGGAATCGGCCGCCTCGATGGAGGAAATCGCGTCGACCGTGCGCAGCACCTCCGACCACACGCTGGAGGCCGCCCAGGTCGCGCGGCACAACGCCGAAGCGGCGAGCCGGGGCGGCGAGGTCATGCACAACGTCGTCATGACGATGGAAGGCATCCATACCGCCTCCGTCCAGATCAGCGAGATCATCGGCACCATCGATGGCATCGCATTCCAGACCAACATCCTGGCGCTCAACGCCGCGGTCGAGGCGGCGCGCGCCGGCGAACAGGGCCGCGGCTTCGCGGTCGTCGCCGGCGAGGTGCGGATGCTGGCACAGCGCAGCGCCGAAGCGGCGCGGGAAATCAAGGCGCTCATCGGCGCCAGCATGGAAAAGGTCGAGGCCGGCACCGCCGTGGTGCGCGACGCCGGCGACACCATCCGGGACATCGTCGCCTCGTCGGACCGGGTCAACGGCCTGCTCGAGGAAATTTCCTCGGCGGCGCGCGAACAGACCGCGGGTGTCGCGCAGGTCGGCCAGTCGGTGCAGGACCTCGACCGCATGACCCAGCAGAACGCCGCGCTGGTGGAACAGACGGCGGCCGCGGCGGCGACGATGCGCGGCCAGGCGCTCGACCTGCAGGACGCCGTTTCCCGCTTCCACCTGCCGGCGACGGCCCGGCTCGCGGTCGCGGCCGCGACCGCGGGGAAGGTCGTGGGATTCAATTTCGACCAGGCCATCGCCGCGCACCGCGACTGGAAGGTGCGGCTGCGCAAGGCGATCGCCGGCCATGAGACGCTCGACGCCGACACCATCTGCCGCGACGACCGGTGTGCGCTCGGCAAGTGGATCCACGGTCCCGGCGCGGCGCAGTGGGGGCAGCGGCCGGGGTTCGCTCCCTTGCAGGCCAAGCACGCCGAATTCCACGAAGTCGCCGGCGGGGTCGCCCGCAAGATCAACGCGGGCCAGTACGCCGACGCGGAGCGGCTGATCGGCTCGGGATCGCGGTTCGCGACGGTCTCCACCGAGGTGGCCACGCTGCTGACCCAGGCCAAACGCGGGCTGTAAAGCGCGGCGCGGCGCGCAGCCCGCCAGCCGGAGCCCCGCCTGCCGTAAAATCCCTCCCCTTGCAAGTCGGGGAGAGCGCGGCAATGACGATCAAGAGCGACCGGTGGATCCGGCGCATGGCGGCCCAGGGAATGATCGAGCCCTTCGAGGCGGAACAGGTCCGCAGCGTCGAGGGTCGGCGCATCGTGTCCTATGGCACGTCGAGCTACGGGTACGACATCCGCTGCGCCCCCGAATTCAAGATCTTCACCAACATCAACAGCACCATCGTCGATCCGAAGGCGTTCGACCCGGACTCCTTCGTCGATTTCCACGGCGAGGTCTGCATCATCCCGCCGAACTCCTTCGCCCTCGCCCGCACGGTCGAGTATTTCCGCATTCCGCGCAACGTGCTGACGATCTGCCTCGGAAAAAGCACCTACGCGCGCTGCGGGATCATCGTCAACGTGACGCCGCTCGAGCCCGAGTGGGAGGGGCACGTGACGCTGGAGTTTTCCAACACCACGCCGCTGCCGGCCAAGATCTACGCCAACGAAGGCTGCGCGCAGGTCATATTCATCGAATCCGACGAAGTCTGCGAGACCTCCTATCGCGACCGGGGCGGGAAATACCAGGGGCAGCGCGGCGTGACGCTGCCGCGCACATAAGCCATCCATGACCCATCGAGAACTCTTTGTCACCACGGCGCTGCCGTACGCCAACGGGCCGCTGCACATCGGCCACGTCATGGAGTACATCCAGGCCGACATCTGGGTCCGGTACCAGCGGCTGCGGGGCGCAACCGTGCATTTCGTCGGCGCCGACGACGCGCACGGCGCGCCAATCATGATCGCCGCCGAAAAAGCCGGCAAGACGCCGCAGCAGTACGTCGCGGAGATCGCGGCATCGCGCCGGCAATACCTCGACGGGTTCTTTCTTTCCTTCGACCACTGGCACTCCACCGACTCGCCCGAGAACACGGAACTGTCGCAGGAGATCTACCGCCGGCTGCGCGCCAGGGAACTGATCGCCACCCGCATCATCGAGCAGTTCTACGATCCGGTGAAGGGCATGTTCCTGCCCGACCGCTACATCCGCGGCGAATGTCCGCGCTGCGGCGCGGCCGACCAGTACGGCGACTCCTGCGAAGTCTGCGGCGCGGTCTACGCCCCGACCGAGCTCAAGCACCCCCGCTCGGCACTCTCGGGCGCCACGCCCGAACTGCGGGCGTCCGAGCATCACTTCTTCCGCCTCTCCGACAGCCGCTGCCGCGAATTCCTGCGCGGCTGGATCCAGGGCGGCCGGCTGCAGCCGGAGGTGGCGAACAAGGCACGGGAATGGCTCGACGGCGAACGGGAACTGGCCGACTGGGACATTTCGCGCGATGCGCCCTACTTCGGCATTCCGATCCCGGATGCGCCCGGCAAGTACTTCTACGTCTGGCTGGATGCGCCGATCGGCTACCTCGCGTCGCTCAAGGCGTACTGCGCCCGCCGGGGGCTGGATTTCGAAGCCGTGCTGAAAAACCCGCGCACCGAGCAGATCCATTTCATCGGCAAGGACATCATCTATTTCCACACCTTGTTCTGGCCGGCGATGCTGGAGTTCGCCGGCCCGCCGTTCAAGGTGCCGGATCGCGTGAACGTCCACGGGTTCATCACCGTGAGCGGCGAAA
>JAJYAR010000327.1:1508-3944 GCA_021779435.1 bacterium | reverse complement strand
CCCCCTGAACAAGTCCCGCCGGCAATTGCCACGATTGATCACATGGTAACACGCCGCACAGATTCCGGTCTCAGCTTCCGCGCCATGCCTCACACGAGGTCCATCCCCCACGAGTCTTGTCAAGAGTCCTGTCGTGACCCCTTCCGATTACGTCAGGAAGTATATGTAAGGTCACCGTTCTACGCGACGGGCTGAGGTGGTCCCCGTCCATTGGACAGCGGATCGGGTGGTTTTAGTGTTGGCAGACCGAGGCGACAAACTCGACAGAGTCGGCAGGGGGCTCTGTCGGACTTCTCAACTTTCAATCCTCAACTCGGGTTGGACTGCAACGCCCGCGACCGGCTGAACTCCGATACTCGCACTGCCAACGGCAGCTTCCTCCTCGTCCGGTGCGGCCGGCGTTATGACTGCGGTCTCGAGCAGCCTAAGCGCAGTTTCGCCGTTCTCGTTAGCCTGCGCAACAATGGCCGCACCCGTTTTGACGAGGATTTCCGAGCGGACAAGGGTCGTGCTTTCCTCGGCCGCATCGGCATTCGCGATTCCGCCGTCCGCCGCCTCCGCGTTGGCTTTCTTCCTGGCCAGCATCTCAACCGTGAATCCGAGAAAACTTTGCTCCGAGGTGTTCTTTTCCCTCATTGTCGCCACGTTCTCGATCGCCACGGCGAGGTCTTCGGCTGAAAGGTCATCCAGCGTGCCGGCACCTTCTGGGTCTGCGATCACGCCTACGCCCACCCAGGGATCCGCGAGGTCCTTCGCGCTTACGCTGACGGGCCGGGCCTCTTCCGCCACCGTAACGCGTTCCACGACGCCCGAACCGGCCGCTCCGAAGAGCGCCGTCCCGTTGAACTGATTTTCCGTCAACGCAGCCAACTCCTTCTGCAGCGATCGGTACTCATTGTCATACCCGGCCAGCTCTTCGGGTGTTTTCGACGCCTCACGGTAAAGCGTCCACAGCGCGTTGACGCGTGTAAGAATCTGCTCGGCGGAATTCAATCCCTTGTCCTGCTGCTGGAGATACGAAGCCACGGTGGCCACGGTGTATGACGCCACCGCGGCAGGCGTAACCGCTCCAGAAAACTGGATCGAGACGCCCGGGGCCGCGGAGTCATCGGCTGGAATGGCGATCGGATCAGCCGAGCGCATGCGAAGATCCCGCTCTGGCTGGACGTTGCCATACGACAGGTTGCCGGTCGCAACTGCGGTCGAGAAGTTGGCATTGATGACGACTCCCATGGAGATCGTGCAGGAGCGTTGGTCGAACTTGGAGGAATACTACGCAGACCGGCGTGAAGGGTTCACGCCGATGAATCCGATTGAATGGCGGTAACTTATGCTCTCAAAAGCCCGTGGCAAGCTCCCGCTTGGGCGGGATAGAGTGCGCATATGCCGCGTCGCGTCGAGGTATTCGCGGCGTTCTGCGCCTGCGTGGAGCCGGAGGATGTGCGAACGTGCCGGACGACTCAGGCAGGCAGAGCGACGCCCAGCTTTTCGGCCCACGGGGTGAGGGCGGGCAGAATTCCCGGGTGCAGGTCGACGCCGTGCGCGAGCTGGGCTTTCCGGCGCTCGAGCGCGGACTCGCCGGGGAGTCGCACTCGGCCGAACCCAGCCCGTGGCGGCGTTGCACGGCACGCCGCCGCGACAAATTCGGTCTGCCGGCGGAATTCAGAGTCACCCGCAAAGAGCGCCGGTGCGAACACCTGGAGAAAGACCGTGGCCGTCCATCCTTCGTCCGGATCGGCGCGTCCATGTCCGGCCAGCCCGCCGGTCAGCGCCTCGACAAGCAGGCCCAGTGCGTAACCTTTGTGCCCATGGTCGAGGCCGCCGACGGGAAGAAGTGCCCCGGGGGGACTGCCGGCCAGCGCGGCAGGATCGTCGGTCGGCTCGCCGGCCGCATCGACCGCCCATTGCCCCGGGAAATGTCGTCCCTCGGCACGAAGTCGATTCGTGAGTCCGTTCGTCGCGATCGACATCGCGACGTCGAGAAGCACCGGCTCGCCCTCGGTGGGCCACGCGGCGGCGATGGGGTTGGGCGTGTACACGGCACCACGGCCGCCGTGGGGGGCGACGGAACGGACGGTCGGGTCGGAGCAGGTGAGCAGGACGGCGAGCCCGTCCTCGGCGACGGGACGCAGGTACGCGGCAAGACAGCCGATGTGATGACTGCGACGTATGACGACTGTGCACACACCGTTGCGGCGCGCGCGTTCACGAGCGATGTCCAGCGCTCGCGTGACCAGCCAGGGCCCCGGCAGTCGACGACCGTCCCATGTCAGCGCCGCCGGAAAATCGGCGATCACGCCCGGTTCGCCGGAACGGGCCATCGTACCGCGTTCGAGGTCGCCGAGGTACGCGGGCAGGAGGGCCAGTCCGTGCGTCGTGTGCCCGAGTAGGTCGCCTTCGACGAGGACCTCTGCAACGACGTGGCTCTTGTCGCGG
>JAJYAR010000327.1:0-1498 GCA_021779435.1 bacterium | reverse complement strand
GACCGCCCGGCTCGAGCCGGTCGCCGGCGCCGAGCAGCAGCTGCTCGATGTCGACGTGGCTCTTGTCGCGGTCGAGTCCGGCGCGTGTGAGCAGGGCGGCAGCAAATTCGGTCAGCGCTGGCGCAGTCGGGCGATGCGGCATTGCGTCAGCGTACGCGTCGATGCGTCTCCCGCTAGCCGAAATCATGCCGAGGCAACGGGCCCCGGCCTGAATGCATCTGCGCAGCGCGGTCAGCCTTGGAACCGGTTCTCACGCCCGCACCATGGGCAGAACCATCGCTCGCGTTTGGGGGCGTCGCCGATCGACCACCATTTCCGGCAGGCGCCGCATTGGAAATGGGCGAGAGATTCCATCGATCGGACGCCGATCGGCGGAGGAGCAGACGGTGCCCCGGACGCTGCTGCAGATACTGGGCGAGGTGCTCGCTTGGCCATGGCATCGATCACAATGGGATCGGCTGCTCACGCAACGTCGCAGAGCAGCAACGTGGATCGATCGTTCACCATGGAGCCGTGTTGGCCGCTGCCACTCAGACCAGCTCAGAGGTCTCGCAGCCACGAGTCGAACCATTGGCTCGCTGGACCACCGCAACTGCTCGACTCGCCGGTGAGTGGGGACGCGAGGCGGCTTGTTTATCCCGCCGTTCTCGGGCAGGTTCCGGCAAAACTGCGTCCCGATGCTCTCCCGCGTCTTCAAGCTCGACGAAAATCACACCACCTTTGGCCGCGAACTGCAGGCCGGACTGACAACCTTCGCGGCGATGGCGTACATCCTGGCGGTGAACCCCGCGATCCTGGCAAATACGGGGATGGATCGCGGTGCGTTGGTGACCGTCACGGCCGTCACCGCTGCGCTGTCGACCATCATCATGGCGCTCGCGACCAATTATCCGATTGCGCTGGCGCCGGGGATGGGGATCAACGCGTTCTTCACCTACACGATCTGCCTGAGCCAGCACGTGCCGTGGCAGGAGGCGCTTGGCATGGTGTTCGTCAACGGCGTGGTATTCCTTCTTCTCTCCGTGACCGGGGTGCGCGAGCGGATCATGGCGGCAATCCCGCAGCCCCTGAAGATTGCGGTGACCTGCGGCATTGGGCTGTTCATTGCCTTCATTGGACTGAAGAACGCCGGGATCATCGTGGCGGACAACGCGACCTTCGTCGCGCATGGCAACTTCAGTTCGGGACCCGTTGCGCTGGCGCTCGCGGGAATCGTGATCACAACGCTCCTCATTGCACGACGGGTACCCGGAGCGATCGTGCTTGGCGTGGGAATCGTGACCATTCTCGGGCTCTTCGTGCCGGCTGGAGGCGGGAGGATGGTGACTTCGTTGCCCGGCGATTTCCTGGGGCTGCCGGCGTCACCCGCTCCGGTATTCGGCAAGCTCACCTTTCATTTTCTCACCAGTGCGGATGCATTCCGCGTGGCGCTGCCGCTGATCCTGACGCTTCTGCTGGTGGACATGTTCGACAACATCGGAACGCTGATCGGCGTGAC
>JAJYAR010000326.1 GCA_021779435.1 bacterium | reverse complement strand
GTGACGAAGCCATCGCGCTCGCCGCGCTGCGCGTCGGCGTGACGCTCGGCACCGGCTATCCTGGCACGCCCTCCACCGAAATCCTAGAAACCTTCGCGAAACTCGGCGGGCCGGCGCAGTGGTCGCCCAACGAGAAGGTCGCGCTCGAGGTCGGCATCGGCGTCGCGTTCGCCAAGGGCCGCGCGCTGGTGACCATGAAGCACGTCGGAGTGAACGTCGCAGCCGACCCGCTCTTCACGGTCGCGTACAGCGGCATCAGTGGCGCGCTGGTCGTGATTTCCGCGGACGACCCGGGCATGTCGAGCAGCCAGAACGAGCAGGACAACCGCCGGTACGCGGTTGCGGCCGGCGTTCCGATGCTCGAGCCCGCGGATTCGCAGGAGGCTTACGACATGACCTTCGCGGCGTTCGAGATATCGCAGAAGTGGGGCGTCCCCGTGCTTCTGCGCGTCACGACCCGCGTGTGCCATTCGAAGACGATCGTAGTCGACAATCGCGAGCCCTGGGCGCCGGCGGAGACGAGCTTCGAGCTCAACATCCGCGAACGCGTCATGGTTCCCGCGCATGCGCGTCCCGCGCATCGCCGGCTGCGTGAGAAGCTGGCCGACATCGAGCGCTGGGCGGAAACGGCTCCGCTGCATCGCAGGACCGATGGCAACGGCAAGCTTGGCATCATCGCCAACGGCATCTCCGCCATGCACGCCCGCGAGGCGGCTCCGGAGGCCTCGGTGCTGCAACTCGGCGTCACCCATCCGCTCCCGATGCAGCTCATCCGCGACTTTGTCGGCAGCGTCGGCGATTGCGTGGTCATCGAGGAGGGTGATCCCTATCTCGAGGACGCCCTGCGCGCCGCCGGACTGAAGGTCCGTGGCAAGCCCGCGATGTATCGGTTCGGCGAGCTCAGCGTGCAGCGCGTGCGGCGCATCCTTGCCGGCGATACGACGGCCGAGGCGCAGGCCCCGCGTGGCAAGCCGCCGCAACTGTGTCCCGGGTGTCCCTACCGGACTGTTTACGAGATCCTGAAGAAGCTCGAATGCATCGTCTCGGGAGACATCGGCTGCTACACGTTGGGCGCTCTCGCTCCGTTCGAGGCTATGCACATGCAGACCTGCATGGGCGCGTCGATCGGCATGGGCCTTGGCCTGCGGCACTCGCTGCCCGCCGAGCAGGCGAAGCGGGTCGTGAGCATCATCGGCGACAGCACCTTCGTTCACAGCGGGCTGACCGGTCTGGCGGAGATGATCTACAATCCGCCGTCCACCGGGCACGTTCTCCTGATCCTCGACAACGGCACGACGGCCATGACGGGCCAGCAGGAACACCCTGGAACGGGCCGCAGGCTTAATCACGAGCCAACGGGCCGGCTGTCGCTCGAGGCGGTCGCGAAGGCGATGGGCGTTCCGAACGTCGATGTCATCGATCCGGTCGCGAAATCAGCCGAGTTCGAGGCGATGATGCGCGACCGGCTATCGAAGCCGGAGCTCTCGGTCGTCATTGCGCGCCGCAACTGCATCCTCGCCGCGGCTTCGATCCGCGAATACGAAAAGGCAGCCAAGGCCGCCGAAACCCAGGCCGACGGCCAGTGTTGCGCTGGCGATTGCGGCTGTCAGTCTGCCACTGCCGCAAGCCACTCCTGACCGATGACTTCCATGACCACCGTCACCAACATCGTCATTGCCGGGCTTGGCGGCCAGGGAGTGATCAAGGCTTCCGATATCATCTCGTCCGCGGCGTTCGACGCCGGACTCGACGTGAAGAAGAGCGAGATCCACGGGATGAGCCAGCGAGGCGGCAGCGTGACCACCGACATCCGTTTCGGCACGCGCGTCCTCAGCCCGATGGTGCCCGTCGGCGAGGCGGACTTCCTCGTCGTCGTCGCGCCGGATCAGGTCGACAACAATCGTCACATGCTCCGGCCGGGCGGCGTGCTCATCGAGCCGTCGCTCCTGGACGGCGTGAAACTCGCGAACCCGCGGACGCTCAACGTCGCTCTCGTTGGCGCGCTCAGCGCCTTCGTGCCGCTGACCGAGGCGGCATGGCGTTCCGCGCTCGACGCGAACCTCGCCCCGAAGATCCGCGCCGTGAACGACACCGCTTTTGCCGCCGGCCGCGAGGCCGGTGCCCGGCTGGCTTCCTCGCGGACCAAGACAGCCTGAACACCCCTTACCCGTGAAAAACCATCCTTGCTGGAACTTCTCACCCGGCGGTTTTCATCCGGAGAGCGCTCCGGACTACCTGCCCGTACCCCAGTTGCGCGACCTTCAGCTCTCCCGGCTGCGCGCGACGGTCGAGAACGCGTACGCCCACGTCTCGCTGTTTCACAACCGGATGGATGAACGCGGGGTGAAGCCCGCGGATGTGAAGTCGCTCGACGACCTCGCGAAGCTTCCGTTCACGGTGAAGGCCGACCTCCGCGATACGTATCCATTCGGGCTGTTCGCGCGTCCGATGGCCGACATCGTGCGGCTTCACGCCTCCAGCGGCACGACGGGCAAGCCGATCGTGGTCGCCTACACCAGGAATGATCTCGAGGTCTGGTCCTCGGTGATGCTCCGCAGCTTTGCCGCCGCCGGACTCAATCAGGGCGACATCATCCAGAACGCCTATGGCTACGGCCTGTTCACCGGCGGTCTCGGCGCCCACTACGGCATCGAGGCGCTCGGCGCCACGGTGCTTCCGATCAGCGGTGGCAACACCGAGAGGCAGCTGATGTTGATGCGCGATTTTGGCGTCACCGCCATCTGCTGCACGCCCAGCTACATGGTTCATCTTCTCGAACGCGCGCAGGAGATGAAGATCGACGTCAGCCGCGTCCGCGCCGGCGTTTTCGGTGCCGAGCCGTGGACCGAGGCGATGCGCCAGCGCATCGAGGCGATGTCGTCGATGAAGGCGTACGACATTTACGGGCTTTCCGAGATCATCGGGCCCGGAGTCGGCATGGAATGCTCCTGCCAGAAGGGTCTGCATATCTGGGAGGATCACTTCTATCCCGAGATCATCGATCCGGATACCTGCAAGGTCCTTCCCGACGGTCAGGAGGGCGAACTCGTCATCACGACCCTTTCAAAGGAGGCGATGCCGATGATCCGCTACCGGACGCGCGACATCACGGCCCTTGAGACGGCCCCGTGCTCGTGCGGCCGCACCGTCCGCCGGATCCGCCGCATCTCGCGCCGCAGCGATGACATGCTGATCCTGCGTGGCGTGAACGTGTTTCCCTCGCAGATCGAGACGGCGCTCCTCGCGGTCGAGGGCACGGTCCCGCACTACCAGATCGTCCTCACGCGCAACCATGGGCTCGACCAGATGGAGGTGCGCGTCGAGGTGACGCCCGAGATCTTCTCCGACAACGTGCGTTCAATGGAGTCGCTGCACAAGAAGCTTGAGCGCTCCATCGAGCAGACCCTCTGCATCCGCGCGGATGTGCGTCTTGTCGAGCCGCACAGCATCCAGCGCAGTGAAGGCAAGGCGAAGCGCGTTCTCGATCTCCGCAACCAGAGCTGAACCCAACCCCGCCCCATGAAAATCAATCAGCTTTCTGTTTTCGTCGAAAACCGTCCGGGCTCGCTTCGTCCGGTGTGCAAGGCCCTTGCCGACGGCGGCATCGACCTGCTCTCGCTCACCGTCGCCGATACCGAGGAGTTCGGCATCGTCCGCATCCTGGTGCCCGACCCGCAGGCCGCGGAGAAGGTGCTCAAGACCGCCGGGTATGCCGTGAAGGTGACGGAGGTGGTCGCTGTCGAGGTGCCGCAGCGTCCGGGCGGTTTGCTCACCGTGCTCGATGCGCTGGACGAGGCGAAGCAGGTGATCGAGTACATGTACGCGTTTGCCGGGATGGTCGCGAATGGCGGCGCCAGCAGCCGCGCGGTCCTCGTGTTCCGTTTCGCCAATCCGGACACCGCGATCGCCGCGCTGGCGAAACACGGCATCAGCGCCGTGGTTGCG
>JAJYAR010000325.1 GCA_021779435.1 bacterium | reverse complement strand
TACGGTCGAAGCGGCGGACGCCCTCGGCGCGGACCGCGACTTTCGCGGCGAGCTGGCCGCGAAGCGCGACCGGCTTCTCGCCCCGCGGATCGGCAAGTGGGGGCAGCTTCAGGAGTGGATGGTCGATCGCGATGATCCGAAAGACCAGCATCGCCACCTGTCGCACCTGGTCGCGCTGCACCCTGGCCGTCAAATCTCGCCGCTGACAACGCCGGAACTCGCCCAGGCCGCCAAAGCCTCCTTGACCGCCCGCGGCGACGGCGCCACCGGCTGGAGCAAAGCCTGGAAGATCAACCTCTGGGCGCGGCTGCTCGACGGCGATCACGCGTACAAGATCGTCAGCCAGTGGATTCGCGGCAGCGTGCTGCCCAACCTGTTCGACACCTGCCCGCCGTTTCAAATTGACGGCAACTTCGGCTACACCGCCGGCGTTGGCGAAATGCTGCTGCAAAGCCACGTCGGTGAGATCCATCTCCTGCCGGCCCTGCCGCAGGCCTGGCCGACCGGCAGCGTCAAGGGGCTGCGGGCTCGAGGGGGTTTCACGGTGGACCTGGACTGGAAGGACGGCAAGGTGACCAGCTACCGCATCGTCTCCGCCGAGCCGCGCGACGTGACCATTCGCCTCAACGGCGAAACCAAGACGGTCCGGTCAGAGCCACGGTGAGCGGCGGCCGACATTGACAAAAGAGGTACTCATGACCCGAAACGCAGTCCTGGTACCCGTGCTGTTGGCAGGTCTTCTGGCCACAGGATCCCTTTGGGCTGACGACGATCTTCGGCGGGAATTCCTCGCTCCGCCCGATTCGGCAAAAGCCTGGTGCTACTGGTGGTGGCTGAATGGCGCGGCCAGCAAGGAGGGCATTACCCGCGACTTCGAACAGATGAAGCAACAGGGGATCCGCGGAGCGCTGCTGTTCGACGCCGGTGAAGCGGGCTCCGAGGCGCCGCGGGGGCCGCATTTTATGAGTCCCGAGTGGCGTGAACTCTACCAGCACGCCGTGCGCGAGGCGGACCGGTGTGGTATCGCGCTCGGTGTGAACCTGTGCAGCGGCTGGAACGCCGGCGGCCCCTGGGTGACCGCGGAGCACGCGGCGAAGAAGCTTGTTTCGGCGCAAACCGTCGTCAAGGGGCCGGGGCGCGTCAGCGTTGCGTTGCCGAAACCACCAGCGGCGCAGGGATTCTACCGCGACATCGTCGTGTTGGCGGCGCCCCTGCCGGATGGTGCGATGAACGAGTGTACGCTACTCGCCAGCTCGCAATATCAAGACTATGGTCCCGCCCTTGCCGAAGACGGCAACGACGACACCCGCTGGGTCTCCCAGGGCGACAAGCCCGGCATGGGGCCGACGCCGGAGAAGCCGCAGTTCCTGCAATTTGATCTTGATGCGCCCCGGACCGCCGCTGGTGTTTATCTCAAGCCGTATCCGGATTGCGGACCGAAAGCGATCGAGGTGCAGTGCTCTGACGACGGCCAGAACTTTCGTCCGCTTACGCGCGTGACCCTGAAACCGCGCGAAGAGAAGACCCTCACGTTTGACGAGACCCGGGCAAAACATTTCCGCATCGTGTTCTTGTCGGCGCATCCCTACCGCGACGGAGCGAGTTGGAACGTACAGGTGGCCGAGATCGCCTTGTTGTCGAAGGATCAATTGGCGGACCAGACGCCACCGGCGCGGCGGCTGTGGAACCGCCGTCGTGCCGTGGACGTGACCCGGTCCGTGGATCAAAACGGGCGTCTGGACTGGGAGGTCCCCGCGGGAAGCTGGAAAGTTCTCCGCATCGGAAGCACACTCCACGGCAACGGCATCAAGTGCGTCGGCTCCGGACCGGGCGGACTGGAGATCGACACCATGAGCGCCGAGGCGATGGACGCCCACTTCGCAGAAACCGGGGCGAAGCTGATCGCCGATGCCGGCCCCTTGGCGGGCAGATCGCTGCAGTACTTCCATATCGACAGCTGGGAGCTGGGCCAGCCGACCTGGACGCCGAAGATGCGCGAGGAGTTTCAACGGCGGCGCGGCTACGATCCCCTGCCGTGGTTGCCGGCCGTTTTGGGGCTGACCGTGGACAATGCCGCGGAGACTCGCCGGTTCGTGCAGGACTATCGCCGCACCGCTGCCGACCTGGTGGCGGCGAACTACTACGGCCGGTTGCGCGCGCTGACGCTGAAGGGCGGCCTGCGCGGCACGCACCCGGAATCCGGCGGCCCGTTCTTCGACCACTGGATCGACGCCCTTCAGTGCGAGGGCATCAACGACGTGCCGATGGGGGAGTTCTGGAAGCGCAACGGCGAGCCTGATGGTCCGATCACCTGGCAACCCAGCAGGAACCCGACGGTCAAACAGGCGGCCTGTGCCGCGCACGTCTACGGGAAGCCGGTTTGCCAGGCCGAGGCGTACACGTCATTCGGTGACGACTGGATGGACGATCCCTGGAGCATGAAGGATATCGGCGATGCCGCGTTTTGCGAGGGCTTGACCCGCCACGTGCTTTGCTTCTGGGTCCACCAGCCGCGGCTGGACGCGAGGCCGGGGTTCCAGTGGGCGCACGTCGGCACCCATTTCGACAGTAATCTGACCTGGTGGCCGATGAGCGGCGCGTGGCTGACCTATCTGGCGCGCTGCCAGCACATGCTCCGGCAGGGGCTGTTCGTGGCCGACTTTGCCTATTTGCAGAACGAGGCCATTCCCAGTTTCATCCCGCCACGCCCCAGCCAGCGTCCCGCCGGCTTTGATTACGACGTGCTCAATGCCGAGGTGCTGTTGACCCGTGCCTCCGCGAAGCAGGGGCGATTGGTCCTGCCGGACGGGATGAGCTACCGCTACCTGGTGCTGCCGCAAGAGCCCGACGCGATCCTTGCTCCTGCGACGCTGAAGAAGGTCCATGAACTGGCCGAGGCGGGCGTAACGGTCATCGGCGCCAAGACGCTCGCCGGGTCGGTGACAAAGATGCGCGACGGCCCCTTGGAAACGGTAACGGCCACCGACGGCCTGGCGCCGGACATCGAGGCCCGCAATCCTTCCCGAGGGGCGAGCTTCGATTGGATCCATCGCCGTGACGGCGAGACGGATCTCTACTTCCTCAGCAACCAGGGTCCGCGGGAGGCAACGGCTGACATCGTGTTCCGCGTCACCGGCAAACAGCCGGAGCTCTGGGACGCGGTCACCGGAGCCATCCGGGACTTGCCGGACTATCGCGAGGAAAACGGCCGTACCGCCGTTCCGCTGCAATTTGCGCCGCGGCAAAGTTGGTTCGTGGTGTTCAGGAATCAGGTGACAGGGGACAGGGTTCGGGGCTCGAAAAAGAATTTCCCCGATCTGAGGCCGGTGACGGAATTGAAGGGACCGTGGGAGCTGTCTTTCGACCCGTTGTGGTTCTATCCGGATAACGGCAGGGGCGGGAAAGTGCGCTTCGACCAGTTGGAGAATTGGAGCAAGAGGCCCGAAGACGGCGTCCGCTATTACTCCGGCACGGCGACCTATCGCATGACCTTTGAATCCAAAGCCCAGGATTCCCCGTCGGCAATCTACCTGGACTTGGGCGTCGTGAAGAACGTCGCCCGTGTCCGGCTCAACGGCGGTGATCTCGGCGTCCTCTGGACTGCGCCGTGGCGGGTGGAGATCACTGGCAGGCTGAAATCCGGCGCGAACGAACTGGAGATCGAGGTCGCCAACCTCTGGCCGAACCGGTTGATCGGCGATGGGCTGCTGCCGAAGGAGAGGCGGCGGACGGTGACCAACGTGCGAACCTACGACACGATGGCCAGCGGCACCTACGGCTGCCGCAACTGCGCCGAGCGCAAGCAGTCGGGCCGGCCGGCCGCGCTGCTCTCCTCGGGTCTGCTCGGGCCGGTGACGCTCCAGGCGGCCCCTTATTGACGTTTGCACAGCGAATGAACCGAGGCCGACCAACGGCGAGGCCGGAATAGAGGGCGAAGAGGTTGACTGGCCGGGTCATTTTCCAAG
>JAJYAR010000324.1 GCA_021779435.1 bacterium | reverse complement strand
CTTGCCGATCTTGTTCAAGGCATCGCCCAGGCCCACCGTGGTCGTGGTCTTGCCTTCGCCCGCGGGCGTCGGGCTGATGGCGGTGAACAGGATCAACTTGCCGTCCGGCTCGACGAGCGCCTCGATGCCCTGCACCACGGGCTCGGTCAGTCCCGAGGGCGAGAGCGTCGCGGAGACGAACACTGCGCCTTCGACGATCCGCACCTCGCGCGTCCTGACCTGTCCGACGGTGAGCGGCCACGGATCCAGCCTCACAAAGGCAAGCCGGGCGGTCGCAACCGGCTCAGGGTACCCGGGAAGGAAGACCTTGGGCGCACGCACGAGGATGCTGCCGGTCGGGTCCAGCGTCGCCCGATCGAACGTCACCTTGATGCCGGATTCGGTCAGCCTGGCTTCGAGCCTCCTCAGGACGAATCCGGGCACCTCGAGTTCATGGTGCGCGCGAATGTACAGCTGGGCGGTCGCAAGCAGCAGCAGCGCCGCCCAGAGGCTCCAGAGCAGAAACGAAAGCACTGCGGCGCCGGCCACACGCACTGCCCTGAGGAGGATGACCCACGCATCCTTCATCGCTCATTTCTTCTCCAGCTGCGGGCCTGGATCACGGGCTCCGTACGTCAGTTTCCAGAGCGCATCCACGAACGGCTGCTCGAGTTCGAACACCGCATCGAGTTCGCGCGAACCGGCGAGTTGCTGCACACCGCCGATCCTCTCGGTCATCAGGAGGCTGAACGTGCTCGTCTGTTCGCCGGCACTTCCCGGAAGAGCAATGGTGGCGTCGAGCTGGTAGCGCCAGGTGCGCTCGTCACCCGCCGCCAGGATGCGGTCGGCGAACTTGTCCTGCACGAAGCGTTTCGCGTGGAGCGCACGCAGCGAGCCGACGAGTTCCTTCAGCGCCACGGCGTCCCGCAGTGCGGCGGCCGGCGTTCCGGAGGAGTCCAGCGCGGTCTCAACGACCACCTGGCCGCTGGCGAGGTCTGTGATCTTGATGGAGGAAATCCGTGCCGTTGCCGGCAGTTCCTTCAGCGTGCGGTTCCGCCAGGCGGTGGAATTCACGGGGAAATCCTGTGCCAGGTCCACGGCAACGGCATAAACGGAAGGTCCAAGATCGTTCGGCGAGCCGGTTCTCGCGTAAACGGAGCCGTCGGTTCCGGTACCGAGTTGCAGCACCACCGGACGGTTCGCACCGCCGGGCGTGGACGTGAGTGCCAGCGAGATTTCGCGCTCGGGCCGGTTGAAGCCCCACGACTCCATCTGGGCGTTCGACGGCGCGTCCGCCTCGAAACGCGCGGCCGACAACAGCGCCAGCCGGTCGAGAAGCGCGCGGACCGCCGAGCCCTCCGCGGCAACGGTCTGCGTATCGGAGGCGCCCCCGAGAGGACGAACGAGCTGCCACGGGCTGTCCTGCGCGTTCGGATCGAGCCGCTGAAGCGTGATCGACGGCAGGCCCTGGTTCGGCGCCGAAAGCGTGATCGAGGTCACGGACACCGGATCGAAGTCGAGGATGCGCCGCTCGCGCAGGTCGTTCTGCGCATTGCGGAGCCGCTCGAGCAGGCCGTTCGGCACCGCGACGGTGAAGACTGGCGCGCGCACGCTGTTTCCATTCATCAGCTGGCCGTAGTAGGTTGTCGCCGGCGCGGTGCGGGCCTGCCCGGCCGGCTGCGTGCCGGCGGCGACCGCGTCCGCTTTCACAGGCTCGCCAAGGAAAAGCGTCTCGCTGCGACCGTTGCCATCGATGGTCACACGGAGCGTCGGCGAGGCCGACGGAAGGGCCGCCGGCGGCGTGGACGGGAAGGAGGCGGCGGTGAGGCTGCCGAGATCCTTGATCGCGACCTCCATCGCGGTCTTTCCGGCCCTCGCGTTGACGATCGTGTCGAAAATCCAGCGGCCGCCGTCACGCCTCGCGATGCGAACCCGCGCGCTGGTCTGCACGGTGAGCGCCTGTGCCTCGACCACCGGAATCGTAAGGATCGTGTCGGCGCGCAGCTGTTCGAGTGGAAGCGAGACCGAGCTGATGAGCTGCCGGCCGACGACATGAACGCGTGAACCGTCGGGCGAAAGGACGTAGGTGCGGTTGCCGTCCTTGGTCGTGTCACCGATCCGAAGCAGCGTCGAACCGCCGGCCTTCTGCGCCCCCGGTGCCGCGCTGTCCTCGAACGTGAACGAGACGGTGATCCTGGGATTATCGAGGCCGAAGTCGGCGAGCGTCTGTCCGTTCTTCGCAAGATCGGCGACGCTGAAGCTCGTCTCGTTCTCGAGGAACTGCAGCGAGCGAACGATGCTCGTGACCGCCTCCTGGTTGGCAGGCCAGTCGAGCGGCTGCGTGAGCGTCCAGATGCCGCGGTTGCGGACAACGGTGAAGGCAGGCCCGCCGGCGGTGGCCGAAGAGACGGAAAGCGTGCGGATGTTCGACGTCTCGGAGCCCAGGACGCGGCGACGCGCCTCCTGCATCGCGCTCTCGGTCCGCCACACGCGCTCGAATTTGAAGATGAAGAAGAACAGCGCGACGTTCAGGAGCAGGAGGACGAGCGTGACTTTGGTGCGCACGGCTGAAGAAAAGCTGAAAGGCTGAGGGGCTGAAAGGTTGAAGCGGGGGTGCTCGGGACGTCTATTTTCGGCGGGTCCAGTACACGATCAGCCCCATCAGGGCCGTTGCCCCCGGAAGCGCGAACCAGAGCATGTAGTTCATCCGGGTCAGGTCGGCGGCGCTCATGGCGAGCTGGAATCGCTCGATCGGACGGGCCGGCACCGTCAGCTGCGTGTCACGCTCGACGGCCCAGTTCACGGCACGGAGGAACACCTCCTCGTTTCCGGAGCTTTGGATGCGTTGATTCGCGACGAAATCGCCGGATCCAAAGACGACCATCCGGCCGGCGCGGACGCTGAACGCCAGGTTGCCGCGCGGGGTCACGCGCTCCGACGCGACGATCACGCTGAGCTGGCCGTCGGGCTTCATGCCGGGGAGCGGATGCGTGTTGCCCTTGTTCGAGAAGGCCGGCGGGGTGCCTGCCTGATAGCCCACGTCGCCCCAGGCTGTCTTCGACACGGCGGCGAGGCTGGTGACGTTCACGCCCGACTCCGGGGTGCGGATGGGCATCACGGTCCTCGTGTATCCCAAGCGCAGGTACCATTTGTAGCTCAGAAGCGTGTCGGTGATCGGATGCGGGAGGAAGCTCCTGACGATCAGGTCACCTTCGTCGGTCCGATAATTGGGGTCGGTCTCATAGATGACATCGTCCTGGACCAGGATGCCCCAGTCCAGCAGCAGGTCGTCGATGCCGAGCCGGATCGGACTGATGCCCGGCGCGAGGAGGAGGATGACGCGACCGGCGTTCACCTTCGCGTACTGGCGGAGCATCTCCTGTTCATTCGCATCGAAGGCCTTCCTCGGCCATACCGACACGACCAGCGCGGCGTTTTCCGGGACTCTGCGGCTGGTTGAAAGGTCCAGCGTGTCGACCGCGAAGTTCCGTATCCGAAGCTCACTGGCAAGCGAGGAGAGCCCTCGCGCCGTCGTGTCGTCGGGCTGAAGTTCGCCATGGCCCACGAGGAAATAGATGTGCTGCCGCTCGGGGTTAGAGACCTCCAGCATCGCCGAAGTCAGCACCTGCTCGCCCTGGAACGCCTGGCGGACGAGCTGATTGCCCGCGTGCTTCATCTGATAGAGTTCGTCGATGCGCAGCGCGCGCGGCCTGTCGCCACACACGAGCACGATCACGTTCGGCTGCTCCAGGCCCAGCTCCTCCGCCCGCCGCCGGTTGCGGTACACGTTCACCACCTCGTAGGTCACGCGGCCCCGCGTGCTTCCCTCTGTGGCATGCACATACTCGTTGATAAGCCCGCGCACCTCGACGGGGATGTCGGTCTCGTCCTCGGAAACCGTCACGACGATCCGGATATTCTGCTGCAGGTTGCGAACGTACGAGAGGGTCTCGGCCGACAGCGAATACCGGCGGTACTCCGTCAGGTCGAACCTCGC
>JAJYAR010000323.1 GCA_021779435.1 bacterium | reverse complement strand
GTCCTTGGCGATGTGGTGGGTGAACCCGGGCGGCGTCTCGTGGAGACGCACCTACCGGTCCTCCGCCGGGAACTGTCCGTTGACTTCGTCATCGTCAACGGCGAGAACGCCGCCCATGGTCACGGCATCACGGCCCGGATCGCCGAGTCCTGGCTGAACGACTTCGCCGGGGACGTCATCACCACCGGGAACCACGCCTTCGACGTGAAAGACATTTCCACCGTGTTCCAGAAGGAACCCAGGCTCCTCCGCCCGGCCAACTATCCACCTGGCACTCCGGGCAGCGGCTACGTGAAGCTGCACACGGCTTCGGGGCAGGAAGTGATGGTGATCAACCTCCTCGGCCGCGTGCACATGGACGCTCGCACGCTGGATTTCACCGCGGCTACCCAATCCCACAACGTGCGCCTGGCGAAAGTCCTCGCCGCCATCCAGAACAAGGATTTCCCCGTTCAGACGTTCCATTGGGACGCGAACATGGAGATCGATTCGGTCACCACCTGGCGCGCCGATTTCCGCGACATGGCCTCGCGTGGCACAACGAAGTGGACGCCGCTCGCCACAACCCCGTCCGGCGAAATTCCCGTCACCGCGGCCTTCCAATACAACTATCAGATGGTCCGGAACGACGTCTCCGCGCAGGGCCAGATCGATACCCCGCACACCCACGTCACCATGAAGGGAATCATCGGCGACCGCGATTCCAACATGGAAACGAACGTGGCCGTCAGCGACCTGCGCGATTGGGACGAACTCATCAACGTTCTCCGTGGCCCCAATTCGAAGCCGGTCGCCATCACCGGACGGGCCAATTGGCAGGGCAGCATTATCGGTCACATCTCCCGGCCGCTGTTCTCCGGCCAGGCCCACGCATGGGACGCAAGCTACGGCCGCCTGCATTGGGACGAAGTTGACGGCAAGGTCGCCTATTCGCCCGACGGCCTGACCCTCACCAACATGCGCGTGCGCCGCGGCCGCTCGCTCGCCGTCATCTCACTCCACCTGAGTTTCACCAACTGGGCGTTCCTTCCCAAAAACGAGTGGAGCTTCCGCGCCCAACTCGCCCACGCCGATACAGACGACCTGCAGGCCCTCGCCGGAACGAACTATCCCGCCCGCGGCCTGCTCAGCGGCCAATTCGAGGGCGGGGGCACCGAAAGCCAGCCGGAACTTTCCGGGCCGTTCCAATTGGATGATTTCAAGACCAAGGGCCTCGCCTTTCCGAAGATCACCGGCCGCATCGAAGTCGACCCGGGCATCGTGCGCCTGTCGGGCGTGACGGCGACGTTCGGCTCTGGCGCGCTCGGCGGCCAATTGACGTACGAGCGCCCCAACGGGCAAGTCCAATTCGACCTGTTCGGACGCAGCCTCGCCCTCGACGAGATTCGCCAGATTCAATCGCCTTCGCTGCCGCTCGCCGGCCGTCTCGATTTCCGTCTGACTGGCAGCGGCCCTCCGCGCGCGCCGCAGGGACAAGGAACGGTGCGGATTTCCAGCCTCCGCGCCGGCAGCGAATTGGTCGGAGATCTCACCGGCCGCGTCACTTCGGACGGCAAGCGACTGCACGTGGCTCTCGAAACGTCGCTCGTAAAAGGCAAGCTCGGCGGCGAGGTGGATCTCGGGCTCAAGGACAGCTATCCGATTCAGGGCCAGTTGACCGCCGAGAGCATCGACCTCGATCCCTTCATCAAGGCCGGCCTCCACCTGAAAGCATTAACCAGCCACAGCCGCGTCGACGGCCATTTCCAGTTGAGCGGCGAACTGCTGAAGCCCGATACGATCGCCGTCGATGCCAACGTTTCCCAGGTCGTCTTCGCCTTCGAAAGCGTTACCCTCCAAAATGTCGGCCCGATCCGGCTCGTCTATCGCAAATCGGACGTCCGCGTGGAGCAGGCCGAGCTCAAAGGCCCGGACAGCAACTTCAAGCTGAGCGGCGTCGTCCGCTTCAATCGCGACGAACCGCTCGAGCTGCGCGTTCTCGGCGCAATCAACCTGAAACTGATCGAAGGATTCGTGCCCGCGCTCCAATCCCAGGGAGCCGCCCAGGTGGATGCACTGGTCGAGGGAACGTTCGGCCAGCCGCGGATCAACGGCCGCGCGCGGCTCGAAAACGCCGCGCTCAACTACAGCGACGTTCCGATCGGCCTGAGTAACGTGAACGGCGAGCTGATCTTCTCGAGCGACCACGTTTCTTTCTCGAATCTCAAGGCCGAGGCCGGCGGCGGCAGGCTGCTGCTCGGCGGAATCGTGACGTTCGTCCCCGGCCCAGCGCGTGTGCAATACGACCTGAATATCAATGCAAACGACGTGCGCGTGCGCTGGCCCGCCGGTATGAGCTGGCTGCTCAGCGCCAACGCCCGCATGATTGGCAACACCCAGGCTGCAACTCTCGGCGGGACCATGACCCTGAACAGGCTGCTGCTCACCGGCGGCCCGGACATCGCCGCGATCTTTCTGATGGCTCCGCGCGGACCCTCCATCGAAAGCGAGGGCGGCTCGCCTTTCTTGCGCAACCTGCAACTGGATTTCGCCGTCAATTCCGGCGCCGGCTCGCGCCTCGAGTGGAGCGGAGCGCATATCGAAACCGACGCCAATATGCGGGTTCGCGGCACCTGGTCGCGGCCCTCGGTGCTCGGCCACGTTCACCTGCTCTCCGGCGAAGTGAATTTCCGCGGCAACAAATACCGCCTGAACCGCGGCGATATGAATTTCGCCAATCCTCTCCAGCTCGACCCGGTGATGAACGTCGAGGCCGTCACCACCATCCAGCAGTACGAGATCACCGTCGATCTCACCGGCCGCGCCAGCGCCCTCCGCCTCTCTTACCGCTCCGATCCCCCGCTGCCGGAAACCGACGTCATCTCCCTGCTCGCGCTCGGCTACACCGGCCAGGCCAGCGAGTTGCGCACCACCGGCGTCTCCGGCCAGCTCGGCGCCACGGCGCTTCTCTCGCAAGCGGTTTCGAGCGAGGTCGGCGGCCGCATCGCCCGCCTCTTCGGCATCAGCCGCTTCAGCATCGCGCCTTTCCAGGCCGGCACCGGCACCGAACCAAACGCCGCAGCGCGCATCAGCATCCAGCAACAAGTGACGCCCAACCTCACCGTCACCTACGCCACCAACGCCACTTCCAACTCCCAGCAGGTAATTCAGATCGAATACGCCGTCACTCGCGACATCTCCATCGTCGCCCTGCGCGATATCAATGGCACCTTCGGCATCGACATCGAATTCAAAAAACGCTTCAAGTAATCGCGCGTCCGGCCATCTCGTAGGGGCGCGTTGCACGTACCCCCGTTGGCCAGCGAGCAGGCCTTCTCGGAACTTTGCTTGCGGCCAAGTGGCCGCTCTGTGTTAGTTTCTCGATGGGAAGGGCGACGTATGGACGAACTGCTGCGCTGGCGAAACGAATTTCCGATTCTCGATCGCACCACCTACATGATCAGCAATTCGCTCGGCGCGATGCCTCGCGCGGTGCACGCGAGCCTGGAGGATTACGCCAATCTTTGGGAAACGCGCGGTGTGCGCGCCTGGGAAGAGGGCTGGTGGGATCTGACCGTGCGCGTCGCCGACCGCATCGGCGAACTCATCGGCGCGGCTCCAGGCCAGGTGTCGCTGCATCAGAACGTCACGCTGACGCAGGCCGTCATCACATCCTGCTTCGATTTCTCCGGCCGCCGAAACAAGATCGTGATGGTCGATCTCGAATTTCCGTCAGTCCTTTATTTTTATCAGGAACAGCAACGCCACGGCGCGCGCGTGGAAATCGTGCCCAGCCCCGACGGCATCCACATCGATCTCGATGGCCTGCTGCGCGCGATCGACGACGAAACGCTGCTCGTGCCCATCTCCTACGTCCTCTTCCGCAGCGCGACGATCGTCGACGCTCGAGCCATCCTGCGCCGCGCCCATGAAGTCGGCGCGCACGTGGTACTCGATCTTTTCCAGGCCACCGGAACCGTCCCCGTTGACGTCCGCGCGCTCGAAACCG
>JAJYAR010000322.1 GCA_021779435.1 bacterium | reverse complement strand
CTTGTACGCGCCCGGCTGCAAGCCCTTTGCAACGCTCGAAAGCTCAGCGGGGGAAGGCTGCGCCGGCGCCGGCAGAGCGTGCTCGGCATTGGCGCCGTCGATCAAGAACAACCGCGACCTTTTTCCGTCGACGCGCGAGTTGAACCGCAGATGCACCGGCACGTCGGGACCGCTCACCACCGCGTTCGCCGTCGGCGTCGATTCTTTCAACACCGCGTGCGCGGAAAGCATCGCCGCGCAGCCAACCAGCAAAACAAACAGCCGCGCCAGGCGGCCTGCGAGTAGAGTCGTGTTTTGGTTCGATTTCGTCATCGCGTCCTTCCGGTCCGTTTTCCAGGATGACATGCGGCGAGGCCCCGCTCAGCTTACGATGAGGATGATAAGAATATGCGCCGTTACGCCGCAGTCGACATCGGGAGCAACTCCGTGCGCATGCTGGCGGCAGAGGTGGATTCCGAAGGCCGCATCAAGCCGCTCGCGACGGACCGCCAGGTGATCCGCCTCGGCGCGGGCGTCTATCGCGGCGGCCGCATTGACCGCGTCTCCATGGACGCGGGCGTCGAAACGCTGCGCCGCATGGCGCGCATCTACACGGGAGCCGACGTGCTGGCAGTCCGCGCCGTGGCCACCAGCGCCGTGCGCGACGCCAGCAATCAGCGGGAGTTTCTAGACCGCGCCTCGGAAGCCCTAGGCACCCAGGTCGAAATCATCTCCGGCCAGGAGGAGGCCCGGCTAATCCATCTCGGCGTCGAGAGCCGTTGGCCCCATTCGAGCAAACGGGTGCTGATCGTGGATGTCGGCGGCGGCAGCGCGGAGATCATCGCGGGCGCCAACGGCGTGATGAGTGAAGCCTTCTCGAAGCCGCTCGGCGCGGTGCGGCTGAGCGAGGTGTTTCTCAAGTCCGATCCGCCGGACCCGCTCGAACTGCATCAGATGACCGAGTTCATCGACGAGAAACTCGCCGCGCCGCTCGATCGGATCGGGCGCGGCCGGTTCGACCGTTTCATCGCCACCTCGGCCACCGCCGCCGCCATCGTCTGCGCGGTGAACCGGGTGCCTCGCGCGCGCCGCGAGGAAGCCGACCGCCTGCGCGCCGCCACGCCGCGTGTCCGCCGCCTGTACCGGGAGCTTGCCGCGCGGGACCTCGCCGCGCGCCGGCATATGCTCGGCATCGGTCCGCGCCGCGCCGAGATCGTGGTCGCTGGCGCCGCGGTCTTTCTTCGCGCGCTCGAAAGCTTCGGCCAGCCTTCGCTGTGGTACTGCGCCGCCGGTGTGCGGGAAGGCATTGTCGCGGATCTGGCCGCGCGCGGCGTCGGCAGCGAGCTCGCCCAACTCAGCCGCGACCAGCGAAAAACCGTCGAGGCGATGGCGCGCCGCTACGGCGTCGCCGTCGAGCATGTCCGGCAGGTGGCACGCCTGGCCCGCCAGCTTTTTGAGGATCTCCGCCCGCTCCACCAACTGCCGCCGGGATTCGGCAAGTTACTCGAAGCCTCGGCCTACCTGCACGACGTCGGGCACTTCGTCAGCGACACCGGCCATCACAAACACTCGCATTACCTGGTCGCCAACTCCGACCTGCCCGGCTTCACGTCGCTCGAACGGAACGTCGTCGCGGCGCTCTGCCGCTTCCACCGCAAGTCGATGCCGGCGCTTCGCCATCCCTCGTTCGAGATGTTCAACCCGGAAATCCGCCGGGCCATTTTACTGCTGACGCCGATGCTCCGGCTGGCCGACAGCCTGGACCGCAGCCACGAGCAGCGCCTGCGCGGGATGCGCATCGAGTTGAAGAACGGAAGCGTGCGGCTCGAACTCGACTCGGCCTCCGCCTCAGACCTCGAGCTCTGGGCCGCGGGGCGGCTTTCCGACGTGTTCCGGGAGGTCTACCAGCTTCCGCTCGACGTGGTCCGCGCGCGCTAAGGCAACGGCGGGGGCGGCGGGGGAGGAGGAGGAGGCGGACCCACGGTTCCACCCTTGGTGTTGCCGCTGCCGGCGCCGGGAACCGGAGTGCCCAGCCCTCCGCGCCCGGTGGTGGGATTCATCATCACCATCGTCATCGCGTCGTTCAGCCCACGCACCAGCCGCTCGAAGACCGCGCCCTTGTCGATGCGCGAGCGCGCGATCGGCAGATTGCGGTAAATGCGCAGCGACTCGCCGGAGTGCAGCGTCTTCTCGTTGCCCGGCACAAGCAGATGCCGCACAACAACGGTGCCCTCTTCGACAGCAACATCGGTGGTCGCATCGTCCTCATCTACGACGACGTCGAATACGGTGCCGCGCACCGAGATCACCGCGGTGGGCGTGCGGACGCGCTGCGGATTCGGCAGCCCGCCCCAGTGCTCGATATGGACCTTAATTTTACCGGCGATGATGTCGATCAACTCGCGCCAGGACGGCGGGTTGTTCCGGAACACAACCGTCGAGTACGGGAACACCTCGAACGTGCTGCCGTCGGAAACCTGAAACATGGCGTGGCCGTCGGCGCCGCTGACGACCACTTGTTGCATCTGGATCGTGTCGCCCTGGCTCAACGCCCAGCGCTGCGAGTCGCGCAGGACGCTGACATCTCCCCGCAACGAGATCACCTTTGCGGAATAATCCCCGTTGGCGGGTGAGTCAGAAGGCGTCAGGTTCTGGCACACCACGGCCACGGGCCACGCCCCTAGGGCAAGACCCAGCGCCGCTAGCCGGAAAAACGTGCGCCCTCTCATCCAGAATCCCCAGTCTACCTCAGAATTGCACAGCAACAATGCAACCGATTGAGTCACTAAGGAGTAGATTGAGACTTTTCAACGCGTTCGCTCCTGAGCAGGTAGTGGTTACAAGGGTACAATAAACTCTGGCGATGTGTCGAAACGCCACATTTTTTGTTTGGCTGGGTCTCGGCGCCGCTCTGGCGGCCCCGGCACCCCCCGAATGGAGACATATCGGCAATTCAGCCGTCGACCGTGGCCTGCCATCGCTTGCCACGGGAGCGGTGGACCGCGTCTGGTACTCGGCGGACGGCAGCACGCTCTTCGCCCGTACCGCGTCGGGAACCACTTTTGAAACCAACGACTTCGAGCAATGGAAGCAAGCGCCGGGCGTGCAGCCTCCACCCGCCGCCCAAGCGCCTGTTCCGGCCAGGCCCGAATCCGGGGCGCAAGTCCGGATGCAGCCCGCCTCAGACGGCCGGTACTATGCCTTCGCAGCGCAGGTTTACCGCTCCGACGACGGAGGGCTAACTTGGTCGAACCTGACGGCCGGCCGCGGCGCGTCTTTATTAGGTGGCGCCGTGAACGACGTCGCCGTCTCGCCGGTGAACCCCGATGAGGTCGTGGCGGCGAACGAGTACGGCGTCTGGCGTTCGATGGACGCCGGAGCGTCCTGGGCGGGGCTGAACGATTTCCTGCCGAATCTGACTGTGCAGAAGTTGCTGCAGACCCCATCGGGCGCGAGCGGGCTGATCGCCTGGGGCGGGCCGGGCAAGCCGGCGATCGAGTGGGCGCCCGGCGAGAAAACCGCTTGGCAGCCCGTGGCATCGAATGCGCTGCTCGCAGCCGACGTGGCGCTGCGCGCGAACCTTTCGCACACGCTCGGCGCGACGATCACCGCGGTTTCTACCCAAGGCGACTATACCTACGCCGGAAGCTCGGACGGGCGGCTGTGGGCGAGTTCCGATCAAGGCCGGACGTGGCGCAGTTTCGGCTCAGCCAACGCCGAGGGCCCGGTTGCCGCGATTTTCACCGACGCATCGAACCCGCGCGTGGCTCTGGCGTCCATCGGCGCTACGCCCTCCGGCGGCCGCGCCGTGCACATTCGCCGCACGACGAACGCGGGCCTGTTCTGGGACGACCTGACGTCCAACCTGCCCGATGCGCCAGCCAACGGTGTCACCGCCGACCTGCCGACCGGCGTCGTCTATGCGGCGACCGCGGCGGGAGTCTACTACACGACGGCGGACCTGAATGGTGCGGGTCCGGCAACCCCCTGGACGCGGCTCGACGGCCTGCCCGACGCCGCC
>JAJYAR010000321.1 GCA_021779435.1 bacterium | reverse complement strand
ACCTTCGCTGTCGAGGCGGCTTTCCAGCGGATATTCCCGGGGCTGCCGCTTTACATCGAGCACGCGCTGACGTCCGGCGGCTACTTCTGCGAGGTGCGCGACCGGGCTCCGCTCACCGTCGACGAGGTGAAGAACCTGGAGACGGAAATGCGCCGCCTGGTTTCCCTCGATCTTCCCTTTGTCCGGCTTGAACTCCCCGTTGCGGAGGCGCTCGCGATTTTCGAGAAGCAGAACCATTTCGACAAAGCGCGGCTCGTCCGGCACCGGCGCAAACCCACGCTCGCGATGTACCAGCTCGGCGAATGCATCGACGACCGGCACGGCTTCATGGTGCCCTCCACCCGGTACCTCACCTCGTTCGACCTCACGGTCATGGATGGCGGCTTCGTGCTGCGGTATCCGAGACAGCACGCGCCTGCCACCCTCACGCCGCTCGAGAACAGTTCGAAACTCCTCGGCGCGTTCCGGCAGTATGGAGCCTGGCTCGACCGGCTTGGAATCGGCAGCGTGGGCGCGCTCGACGACGCGATCCAGGCGGGGCGCAGCCGAGAGATCGTCCTCGTGTCGGAGGCGCTGCACGAACAGACGATCTCGGGCATCGCGCGCCAGATCGCAGAGCGCGGGGAAAAGGCGCGGCTGGTGCTGATCTCGGGTCCGTCGTCCTCGGGCAAGACCACGTTCTCCCGCCGGCTTGCCGTCCAGCTGCTGACGCACGGCCTGTCCCCGTTCGCGCTCGAACTCGACAACTACTTCGTGGATCGCGGTGAGACGCCCCGCGATGCCAACGGCCAGCTCGATTACGAGACGATCGACGCGTTGCGGTTGTCGCAGCTGGGCGAACACCTGCAGCGGCTGCTCGCAGGCGAGGAGGTCCAGCTCCCGCGCTACAGTTTCCAGGAAGGACGCCAGTACCCCGGCGACGTCGTGCGACTGCGCCCCGGCCAGCTCATCATCTGCGAGGGCATCCACGGGTTGAACCCCAGGCTCATTCCTCCGGCGCTCGCGGCGCAGTCGTTCCAGGCCTACGCGTCGGCGCTGACGCAGCTGAATCTCGACCGGCACAACCGCATCTCGACAACGGACACCCGGCTCATCCGCCGGATTGTCCGCGACGCCCGCGATCGCGGCTACACGGCGGCCGATACGATCGGCCGGTGGGAGTCGGTCCGACGGGGCGAAAAGCTCCACATCTTTCCATACCAGGAAAATGCGCACGCCATGTTCAATTCGGCACTGGCGTACGAGCTCTCGGCATTGCGTCCACTCGCCGAGCCCCTGCTCAGGCAGGTGGAGCCCGGCACTCCCGAGTACGTCGAGGCCCGCCGGCTGCTCGCGTTCCTCGAGTGGTTCCTGCCGATCGAGACCGAGTGGATCCCGGACAACTCCATCCTGCGGGAGTTCATTGGGGATTCGATCCTCAAGGACTTCAAGGTATGGGGCGCCTGATTCGAACGTCGGTGAGGCGTTGAAAGCCCGAGGAAACCTGCTTCGGGGGCGGGCCTCTTCCCGGAAGCTCCGCCGTTTGCGTAGTTTCCCCTAATGCCGCGGGTTCAAGGGGGCATCCCTTTGTGCCGTAGGCTTCGAAATCAGTTCGCCATGTCTTTCCTTTCAGCTGCCCTCTCCGCCGGGTTCGCCGGGTGCAAACCGGGGAGCGGCTTGCCGCGGGCAGCGTAGCGTCCTGACGCCGATTCATGCGTGCTGAGCCGGGCAGTCTCGAAGGTATTCAGCGGAGGATCGAAAGACGCCCGCGGGTCACGCTTGCGCTTGTCGTGGTGACGATGGTTGCCGGGCTCGCGATGACGACGGCGGGCGCGCTTCTGGCACGGCGGTACTACCGTTCCGAGGCTGGCTACCGGTTTGATCGAATGGCGGAGCAGGTGAGCGGCGAGGTGCAGCGACGGATGAACCAGTCGCTCTACGGCCTGAAGGGGGCGCGCGCGATGTATGCGGCGCTCGGGAAGGTTTCCCGTCAGGAGTTTCGCGCGTACGTCGCGTCGCAGCATGTCGGCACGGAGTTCCCCGGTGTGCTGGGCTTCGGCTTCATCCAGCGGGTGATGCGGAACGATGTGCCGGCGTTCCTCGCCGCGGAGCGCGCCGATGCGGCCCCGGATTTCGAGATCAAGACCAGCGGTGATGCGCCGGACCTGTATGTGATCAAGTTCATCGAACCCCTGCCGGAGAATCGACAGGCGTGGGGCTTCGACGTCGGGTCCGAACCGAGGCGCCGGGCCACGATCGAACGCGCGGTGAGCACCGGCGAACCGGCCATCAGCGAACGCATCGCGTTGGTCCAGGACGATCGACGGCGTGCCGGTTGCCTCTATCTGATCCCGGTGTTTCGCAACGGTTCGAATCCCGCCACTCCGGACGAGCGCCTGGCAAATCTCGTGGGCCTTGTTTACGCGCCGGTGGTGATCGAAGACGTGTTCGCCGGGCTCAACGGCGGGATGCACGGCATGATTGAGGTCGAGGTGTACGAGCGCGGGTCCCGGAATCAGCAAAACCTTCTTCTCGATGCGGACGGCACCCTTGTCGCCACGGAAGACGACGCGACGGGCAGGCCTCTTGGGGGCCGGAGGTTTCACCAGTCCGCCGATATCAGCGTGGGCGGCCGCGAATGGACGCTCATCATGACGGGCACCCCGATTTTCGAGAGCAGCGTGAATGACCGGGTCTGGCTGATGATTGCGGTCGCGGGCGGATTGGTGACGACGCTGCTGTCGGGCATCGTGCTGGCCCTCGGGCAGAGCCGGACCCGCGCCCTGAAGCTCGCGGCTGAGATGACCGCGAGTCTCCGCCTGAGCGAGGCCGAGGCTCGCCGGCTCGCGATGGTCGCGAGCCGCACGAGCAACGCCGTCGTGATCACGGGGGTTGACGAACGCATCCAGTGGACGAACGACGGCTTCACACGCATCACCGGCTACACGCTGGCGGAGGTGCAGGGACGCAAACCGGGACCCTTGCTCCAGGGACCCGACACGGACCGCGCAACGGTCGCGAAGCTTCGGCAGGCAGTCCAGGAGTGTCGGCCGGTCGAGGTGGAAATCCTGAATTACGGCAAGAACAGGCCGCCGTACTGGCTCGCGATCGAGGTGCAGCCTCTTCATGACGAAGCGGGCGGCGTCACGGGCTTCATGGCCATCGAGAGTGACATCACGGCGCGCAAGCTGGCCGAACAGAAACTGCTGGCGAACGAGCAGCGGCTCACCGCCCTGACCGCACAGGCTCCGGGGGTGATCTTCCAATTCGAGGTGAGTGGCGAGGGCAGGCGCCGCTTCGCGTTTCTCAGTGCCGGCTACCGTGATATGTTCCAGCGCGATCCCGCGGAGGCGTTGCGCGACTCGAAATCGCTCTATGATGCCGTCTTCGAGGCCGACCGGGTGGGAGTCCGTACCACCCTCGAAAAGGCGTTTGCCGCCGGAATGCCCTGGACGCATTCCTTCCGCATCGTGCGGCCCGACGGGAGCGTCCGCTGGTTGCACGCCCAGTCCTCGGCCTTCCGCCAGGCGGACCGCAGCTGCACCTGGTACGGCATGCTGGCGGACATCACGGCGCAGCAGGACGCGCGTTTTGCAGCGGAGGAGCTCAACGCGAAACTCAACGCCGCCATCGAGCAGGCGCGGGACGCGGCTGCAAAGGCCGAGCAGGCCAATAGCGCGAAGAGCCAGTTCCTCGCCACGATGAGTCACGAAATCCGCACGCCGATGAACGGCGTGATCGGCATGACCTCGCTGCTGCTGGACACCCCGCTGAACGCGCAGCAGCGTGAGTTCACGGAGATCGTGCGCTCGAGCGGCGAGACCCTGCTGTCGCTGATCAACGACATTCTGGACTTTTCGAAGATCGAGTCCGGCCGGATGGATCTCGAGTCGGAGCAGTTCAGCCTCGAGGAGTGCGTCGCAAGCGCGCTCGACCTCTTCGCCGCGAAGGCGGCGGAGAAGGGCATCGACCTGTTCTATGCGATTTCAGAAGGCGTGCCGGACGCGGTGCGGGGGGACATCACCCGCCT
>JAJYAR010000320.1 GCA_021779435.1 bacterium | reverse complement strand
CTGCTTTTGGGTGGATGCCTGTTTGTATTGCTGCTGTGGGTGAAGCATCGCCAGCACGCGGAATTTGTTCCAGTGTATCGCCTGGTGGGGGCGCTGACTTTCTTCGCGGCGCTGTTTTCGGTAGCGTCTACGGGTGTCCCGACTTACTTGCCTTGGACGGTGGAAACTGTCGAGCGAGTGTACGGCATCGCCGGGCTTTGGCTTTCAGCGGGGGCGATCTGGCTGGGGGTGGCGCGGGGTTGGCGCGGCGTTGCGAATACGGGTACGTGGTTTTTCGTGGCTTTCCTTTTCCTGCGGCTGTTTCAGTGGCTGTGGGACGAGATGCCGAGATATGCTTTCTTCGCTTTGATCGGCGCGCTGAGCGTGGCGCTGGTGATGGCCTTTCAACAGATGCGCACGCGGATGGCGGGAGTGCGGCCGTGAAGCGGGTCCTGTTGGGCGCGGCGGCCGCGGTCATCGTCTTTGCGAATGCGGCGGCATGGATACATGGCGCGCGCAACCGGGCCGGACAGCCGCAAGCCGAGATCGTGCTCACCGACCGGGAACTCTGGTACCAGCCGGGCGACAGCGACGACAGTATAGTCACGCTGTTGCTGCGCTGGACCTACACTTCGTTCGACGCGCCGGGTGTCCCTGGAGGGCAAGTCGTGGAATGGCTCGATCGGAGTAAGCTCCAGTCGATCGGCTTCGACTGTTCGGTGGATCCGTCGGATAAGTCGGCGGAATTGTTTTATCGGAGGCAGCGGAGCCGAAAGGCTTTCGTGGCTCTGGAATACGACGGACCGGCATGGAGGGCGTGGATCGAGGCTCAGCAGGCTGCGGTGGTGAGTCTTTTGGGTCCGGCCGGAAGCCGACGTGAGTCTTTGTATGAGAACTCGACCCACCTGGCGCCGATCGATGCCGGGTTGGATGCCGATGCGCTGCGTGCACGACACCCGGACCGGCATAGTGTGCTGATTGTTCCCGCAATTGTAGTGGCATGGGTACGAGGACCAACGCCTAAAGCCACCGTGGGGCGCATCGTGGATTTGCCGCAAACGATCGAAGTTCCACTTCCTTACAGCGACGGATTCCGCCGTATACCGAGACTTGGCCCCGGCAGCGTGCAGCAGAGGGCTCACTACCGGGTACACCTGAGCTACGGGGCATCGCTTGAACCGTGGGTTACCGGAGTCGAGTTTGTCAGCGGACCATGAGGCGCTGCGCGGCTACACGCTCGCCCGCTCCAGAGCTTCGTCCTCGGCCGAGTAATCGAACTGCGAGGGGTCGATGCGCTGGGGCGGATTGGCCTGTTCCCACTCGATGGTGAGGCCGATGGCTACTTTGAGAGCGATGACCTCCCGGTAGCCGAGTTCAGCGCGGATCCGGGTGGAATCCATGAAGAGGTGCTGCGCGAAGTTATACGGGAGGAGGAGATGCTTCGGGACGTGCTCGCGCGGGAGAGTTACGACGCGTCCTTGCCAACCGAGGGCATTGCCGATCTTTTCCGTCCATTCGGCTTCGGTGAATTGGAACGGATCGGCGACGTTGTAAGTTCTGCCCGTGGCCTCTTCACGTGTTGCCGCCAGCACGATGGCGTGGGCGACGTTTTCGACATAGCCGCGGCAGGGGACGAAACGCGCGTAGCGTTCTTCGAAGAGGATGGCCGGGCGGCCGTCGATGATGCGCTTGAGGGCGGGAAAGAAACGATGAAGTGGATCGCCGGGGCCGTAGACCATCGGGAGCCGAAGGATGGTTGCCGGTAAGGCAGGATCGGACCGAAGTGCTTGTTCGACACGAACCTTGTCGTAATCGTCGTCGACCCAGGAATACGTCGAGCGAACCTTGGCCAGCGTTTCCGGCGAGTAAGTCGGGCCGGGGGCACGTAGCCTCGAATCCTCAGTAAGGGGGATCGGTTCGATGGGCCCGGACTCCAGGCGCTGCAGCACTGCCATCGCCTGGTAGACATCCCCGCTGCTGATGGCGACGAGGCGCCGGGCAACGCCGCGGAACACGTCGAGGGTGACGGCAGCCTGCGCGGCGCTGCCAAGGATAAAGTCGACGACGACGTCCGGGGACCAAGCCGCGAGTTGGCCGCGCATGCCGTCGAGGAAAGATCGCTCGCCGATGAACTCAGCGACGCATCCTTCGGCCGCGAGCGGAGTCCGGCCCCGATGGACGATCGCCACCTCGTGATTGGACTCGATTAACTCGCGGACGGCGTGGCGGCCGATGAAACCCGTCCCGCCGATCATCATGACGCGCATGGCGCCATCTCCTTGTCGTGCGCCCACCAAAACGACATGATATTCTGCGCGGGAGCGCCTTGCGCCGATATGATATCGGGGTATGGGGGAACCTGACCACGGCGATGTCACGCGCCTGCTCGAGGAGTGGACGAAGGGCGACCGGGACGCGCTAAACCGCTTGATGCCGCTGGTGTATGGCGAGTTGCGGCGGATGTCGAGCCACTATTTGCGCGGAGAGCGCGAGAACCACACGCTGCAGAGCGCCGCGCTGGTGCATGAGGCGTATTTGCGGCTGGTGGGCCGGCAGAACGTGCACTGGAAGAACCGCGCGCATTTTCTGGGAGTGGCGGCGCAGGTGATTCGGAGCATTCTTGTGGACCATGCACGGGCGCGGGCTGCCGCCAAACGCGGGGCGGGGGCGGTGACGCTGACCGTGAATGAGCTTTCGGCGGTCACCAGGCAGCCCGAGGTGGACGTGATTGAACTCGACACGGCGCTGAACCGATTGGCGCACCTCGATCCGCAACAGAGCCGCATCGTGGAGCTGCGGTTTTTCGCCGGACTCACGAATGAAGAGACGGCCGAAGTGCTTGGGGTTTCGGCTTCGACGGTGAAACGCGACTGGACGCATGCGCGGGCGTGGATTTACCGCGCGCTGACGGGTGACGCGCCGCCAGCCAACGCAGTATGACCGAAGAACAACGCTGGCGGACTGCGAAGGAGATCTTCAGCGGGGCGTGCGAACTTCCGGCCGCCGGGCGGGCGGCGTATCTGGAGAAGGCGTGCGCGGGGGAAGCAGCGCTGCGGGCGGAGGTGGAATCCCTGCTGGCGGCGCACACGGCGGCCGGAGAATTTTTAGAGACGCCGGCGCTGGCGACCGCGGCCGCCGTAGTCGCCGAGACGCTTCCAGACCCGCAGTGCGGCAAGAGGCATGGACCGTATCGCATTGTGGCGCCGATTGGACATGGCGGGATGGGCGACGTTTACGACGCGGTGCGGGACGACGGGCAGTACGAGCAGAGGGTGGCCTTGAAACTGCTGCGGCTGGGCTTTGACGCCGAGTTTGCGCGGCGGCGTTTCCGCGTGGAGCGGCAGATTCTGGCCGGGCTGAATCACCCCAATATCGCGCGGCTGCTCGACGGCGGGGCGGCGACGGATGGCCGGCCATATCTGGTGATGGAGCGGATTGACGGAGTGCCGCTGCTGGATTATTGCGAACAGAGAAAGCTGGATGTGCCGGAGCGGCTGTCGCTATTTCTGTGCGTGGCGGATGCGGTGGCATACGCGCATCAGCATCTGATTGTGCATCGGGATTTGAAGCCCGCCAATATCTTAGTTACTAAGGCGGGCGAGCCCAAGTTACTCGATTTCGGCATCGCGCGCGTGCTGGAAGCCGGATCTGACACGGACAGTAACACGACATCGCTGTTACTTACTCCGGCCTATGCGAGTCCGGAGCAGGCGCGGGGGGATAGGATTGGCGCGGCGTCGGATGTGTATTCGCTCGGAATGATTTTGTTCGAGCTGCTTGCCGGGGAGCGGGCTTATTCGGTGGAAGGAGTGGCTCCGGCCGAGGCGGTGCGGCGGATCACGGAGACGATGCCGCCGGCTCCGAGCGCTGTGGTGAGGCGGCGAGGAGAGGAGAGGCGGGCCAAGACTCTCTCCGGCGATCTGGACAACATTGTGCTAATGGCGCTGCGGAAGGAACCGGAGCGGCGGTACGCGTCGGTGGAGCGGTTGGCGGCAGACGTGAAGCGGTATCTCGACAACCGGCCAGTGAGAGC
>JAJYAR010000016.1 GCA_021779435.1 bacterium | reverse complement strand
ACCCGCACCAGGGCGGCTTCATCGAGGGTCCGAAGAATCTGGTGCTCGCGCTGGTCGCCACCGAGCTTGCGTGGGTCGATGCGGGCGCCGCCACCGGCAGCCTCGCCGGCAACCTCGCTCTTTCCCCGATCCATGAGCGCGGCACCCAGGAACAACGGGACTACTACATGAGCCGTTGCGTGCCGCCGCAGCCGGGCGACGACCGCCAGGTCTGGCGCGGTGCATTCAGCCTCACCGAACCGCTCCCGTACGTCGGCGTCGAGACCGGCCTGCTCTGCGGCAAGGTCCGCGTTGCCGAGTGGAAGGACGGCCAGGAGCCGATGCTCCACGTCGACAAGCGCGCCCGGTTCATCACGAACATGGGCTTCGCCAACTTCACGACGGTCGCGGTCGACACCGACGATCCGCGCATCAAGTCGAGCTGCATGGTGATTCTCGAGAACACCGATCCCGGCATCTATGATCGCGGCGCACCGACGCACAAGATGGTCCACCAGCTGTCGTCGACGCACGACCCGGTGTTCAACATGACCGTGCCGGCCAGCCGCATCATCGGCGGGTACACGATCAAGGACGGCGTCATCGTCCCAAATTACAGCCACGGCGAAATCATCGAGGCGGTCTTCCGCCGCACGCGCGTCACGGTCGGCATCATGACCTCGGCGAAGCTGCTCTCCGCCGTCGAACCGGTGATTCGTTACCAGCGCAACCGTTTCCGCGGCGCCGCCAGCGTCAATGCCGGCACGCCGCGCCACGACCTCGGCCTCCAGCAGAAGGAAGACTGCCTCCAGCGTCTCGTCGACGTGTGGGCGACCGGTGAAGCCGGCGCCTCCATGGGCATGGCCACCGCCCGGCTCTTCGACCAGCTCGACCCTCTCGAGAAGATCAAGGACAAGAAGTTCGCCGAGCAGGGCATCGCCTCCGGCATGGCGCAGATGAAGGCTTTCCGCGCGCTTTCCAAGCAGGCGCTCGAGTTCATCGCCCTCGAGGCGAAGCCCGCCGCCGAGCGCGACGCCGCCCGCTACGAGACGCTCAAGAACGATGCGCTCGTCCAGTATCTGATCCTCGACGCCCAGGCCAACGTCCTCTGCCCGGCCACCAAGCTCTGGAACACCGGCCATGGCGCCACCGTCATGCGCGAGGCCGTGAGCCTCATGGGCGGCTACGGCATCACCGAGGACTGCCCCGGATTCCTCGGCCACAAGTGGATGGACGCCCAGCTCGAGGCCACCTACGAGGGCCCGGAGGCCGTCCAGCGTCGCCAGATTTCCATGACGATGGGCAACGAGGTCTTCGTTGCGCTGTTCAAGACCTGGATCGCCGACCTGCGCGCGATCGCCGGCCGCAAGCCCGAGATCGGTGCCTGCTCGCTCGCCAACGCGATGGAACTCTGGGTCTGGACGCTGGAGCACCTGCAGTCCGCCAAGGACGCCACCGGCGCGAAGCTCTTCTCGGGCAATCGTCACGGCGTGGTCTTCCCGCTGGCGGATGCGCTGTGCTGGCTTGTCGCCTCGCGGCAGCAGATCCTCGACGTCCTCGAACTCGAGGAAAAGGGTCCGCAGAACCCGGTCGTGGCCGAGGGCCTCGCCGGCTACGTCAACACGTTCTCCGACCTTGCCGCCGTCCAGGCCGCAAGTGCCGCCGGCGAAGCCTCCCGCATCTGTGCCGAGCTCGTGTACGGCTACAATGCCGTCGCGTGCTGCTGCAATGGTGACGCCGCCGCGCTAGAGCCGTTCGCCAAGCTGCGAAACAAGGTCGATGCCTGCCTCGCGGGCTCCCGTCTGGCCAAGGATCGTGCCGCCGACGCCCTGGCGAAGGTCATGATCCCCGAGGCGCTGGATTATCCGGTTTGAGCCGCTCCCAGCTCACGCGATGGTGCACCCTCCCGAGACACCTGGTATTCTTTGCGCCTTGGCGCCTTTGCGTGAGTTAAGGTTTGGCTCTGATGCTGTGATCCCAATCGCCAAGGCAGCAGCTCGCGCAAAGGCGCAAAAAAGACGCGCGGGATTTCCACTTGGTGTTCTTGCCGAGGTGTTGAATTCGGCAGCGGATGAATAACTCAACCGAGAACGAGATTGCGCGACACATCGTTGATGCGGCGTTTCGCGTTCATCAGCAGCTCGGGCCTGGGCTGTTGGAATCGGTCTACGAAGTCGTTCTGGAGTACGAGCTGAAGAAACGGGGGCTGGCGACCTCACGACAGCTCGCCGTTCCGATCGAGTACGACGGACTGAAATTTGACACTGGGTTCCGAGCCGACCTGCTCGTCAGCGACAAAGTGATCATTGAGCTGAAGTCCGTGGAATCCGTCGCGGCTGTTCACAAGAAACAGCTGCTCACGTACCTCCGGCTCGCGGACAAGCGGCTCGGCCTGCTGATCAACTTTGGCGAGGCATATATCAGGGATGGCATCTCCCGCGTTGTGAACGGACTCCCTGAGTCAACGGCATGACACCGATGCCCCGCTCGCCCGAAGCAGTCTCACGAAAGGTCGCAAAGCATCGCGGTATTCTTCGCGCCTTGTCGCCTTTGCGTGAGCCATGGTTTGGTTCTGATGCTGCGATCCCAATCCCCAAGGCAGGAGCTCACGCGAAGGCGCAAAGCCGCAAAGAATACCTTTCGCATGATAGCTCGGCGCTAGCGTTGGGGCATTCTGACGCGGTGCTGGAACTTGGTCTTCTTTGCGGCTTTGCGCCTTTGCGTGAGCCTTTTTTGGGTGCCGGCTTTCGCCATCTGTTCGCGCGATTGCGTGAGCACCGTTTTGTATCCAACCCTCTTCGTTGAACATGTCTGAACAAACTCCCGAGGTCATCGCTCCCGAACGGCAGTCGATGGCGGTCGATATCGTCTGCGTCGGTTTTGGTCCTGCCATGGGCGGGTTTCTCACGACGTTGTCACGTCAGCTCGTCAAGGAGGACGGCTCGCCGGCGATCGAAAGTGCCGCGGCGCCGGGCATGCCGCCCCAGGTGATCTGTTACGAACGCGCGGACGATCCGGGGTTTGGCGTTTCGGGCGTCGTCACGCCGGGACGCAGCATCAAGGCATCCTTCCCGCAGCTGGACCCTGCACAGATTCCGATGGGGGCGCCGGTGAAGGCCGAGAAGATCGCATATCTGCTCGATCCGGTCGGCGCCAGCCGCCGCTCCGCCACGCTTCGGCTCGCGGACACGCTTATCCGCGCCGGCAAATGGGCGCTGCCGTACGAGAACCACGCGCTCAACCTGCCGTGGACGCCTGCGTTTCTCCAAAAGCACGACGGACTCGTCCTCTCGATGGGCCAGTTCATGCAGTGGGTCGGCGGCCAGGTCATGGGCTCCGGCGTCGTCCAGCTCTGGCCCTCGACGCCGGTGGCGAGTCCCCTCGTCCAGGACGGCAAGGTCGTCGGCGTGCGGCTCATTGACCAGGGCACCGACAAGAAGGGCAATCCGGCCGATGGCTTCATGCCGGGCATGGATATCCACGCGGCGTTGACGGTCGTTGGCGACGGACCGGTCGGACCGATCGGACGCCAGCTCGACGAGAAGTTCGGCCTGCCTGAAGGCCATCACCAGCACGAGTGGGCTGTCGGAATGAAGGCGGTTGTCGACCTGCCGCCGAACGTCGACCTCGAGCCAGGAACCGTTTTCCACACGTTCGGTTATCCCGAGCCGGAAATCTTCGGCTTCATGTATGTGCACCCGGGCCGGATCGCCTCGCTGGGCATTTTCGTGCCGTCGTGGTTCGATTGTCCTGTCCGCACCGCGTACCGGTATCTCCAGCACTGGATGATGCACCCGTACCTCTGGCGTTACCTCGAAGGAGGCACGCTGCGGTCATGGGGCGCGAAATCGCTCCAGGAATCCGGACTCCGCGGCGAGCCGCACCTCGCGGGCGACGGCTACGTTCGCATCGGCGAAGGCTCCGGCAGCACCAACGTCCTCACCGGCTCCGGCGTCGACGAAGCCTGGGCGACGGGCACGCTGCTCGCCGAGGGTGTCGTCGAGTTGTTGAAGGCGGGCAAACCGTTCACCAAGGAAAACCTCGAGCAGGCCTACGTGGCGCGCCGACGCGCGAGCTGGGTCGAAAAGGAAGGACGCGTCGCCGAGAAGGCGCGGGATGGCTTCACGCGTGGCGTTGTCAGCGGGCTTCTCGGCATGGGCATGACCGGCCTCACCGGCGGCCGGCTGAACATGCCCGGCAAGCCAAAGCCGCCGCACGCGCGGATTCCGTCGCTCGAAGCGTACTATCGTGGACGGATTCCCGAGGCCGAGCTGGCGGAGCTCCGCGACCAGTGCGCGGCGAAGGGCATCAGCCTGCGCGACGTGTTGATGGACAGTGTCGGCTGGCCGGCGATTCCACTGGATGGGAAGCTGCTCATTTCGCATCAGGACGCGCTGCTGATGGGCGGCAAGGTTCAGGCTCCTCCCGGCTACGCGGATCACGTTGTCTTCGTCGACGAAGCCATGTGCGTGAGATGCGGCGTGAAAGTCTGCATCGAGGCGTGCTCAGGCCAGGCGATCACGCCGGGACCGAACGGTGTCCCGGCCTTCGACCGCGAGAAGTGCGTGCATTGCGGCGCGTGTCTCTGGAACTGCTCGCAGCCGCATCCGACACTGCCCGATCGCGGCAACATCGAGTTCCGCGCCGGCGCCGGCGGCCTGCACTCCGCGGAAAACTAACGCCTAGCCCGCCCCCGCGCGGCACCGAACCAACCATCGTGTAACCTATTGGGTTACACGATGGCAGGGTGCTCGGGAGGCTCCATCGCAGGGCGTGGCGGCATTTGGGCTGCTTCGTTTTCGTGACACGCCGTTCGCGACGGGGTTGGATCTGCGATTGCACATGAACGGATTCCCTTTGCTCGACGTCCTTCGCTCGCTCCCCAGCGGCGCTCCCGCCGCTGCGTTCCTGCGTCACGCGGAGCGGTTCCCGATCACGGACATAGCCGATCCGGCAGCGGCCGAAATCACTCCCGCCGGCGCCTTGTCCGCCGAGGAATTCGGGCGGCAGCTCTCCGGCTTCGACTACGTGCGGCTCTTTCACAGCCCGGTGAAGCGCTGCCGGCAGACCGCGGAATGCCTGGCGCGCGGCGCGGCCGCAGCAGGCCTGGGAGTTGAACTTGTCGGCCCCGAGGACGCCCTCGGCATCGACTACATCCTCGACTTCAAGGAGGCCGGACGGCTCACCGTGGAGCACGGCGAACACTTCGTCCGCCTCTGGTTTACCGAGAAGGTGTCGCCCTCGGTGATTCGTGCAGCCCGGGAGCTTGCCGACCGGAAGCTCGCCTACGTGGCGGGCAGGCTGCGCGAGCCGTGCACGCGGGCCCGCCGGCTCGATCTGCACGTCTCGCACGACTGGAACATCATCGTGCTTCGCGAGCTGGTCTGCGGAGTGAGGCACGAGGAGGCCGGGTGGTTGGATTTTCTGGATGGCATCGCGTTCACTCCCGTCGCGAACGGAGTACGCGCCATCTGTGGAAATCGCGCCGTCACGGCGAACGTCTGACGCACGGGAACGGCACCGCCGGTTCGCCTGCCGTGTAACCTAATAGGTTACACGATGCCTTGCCCCCCTCGGGGGCGGCCCTCTGTCGTGTAACCTATTGGGTTACACGCGCACCTCTATGCCAACGGTGCCATGTCGATGACACGGCGCCACTTCGAGCGCGACCATGTGTGTGTCAGCCCCTTTTGCGCAACAAACGGCGGCTACTGCATCACGCCGAAACGCCGCGTCTCGACCACGACGCCGCGCCGGGCCCGCAGGAGCTCGCGGCGAAGCCAGTCAAGGGCGGCGTTGACCGCGCGCGCCTTCATGGTGGCCCGCGGTCCCGGTGCGGTCAATTTCTTCGACCAGACGCCGGCCGGCGAGAACAGGGCGATGATGACCGAGCCGGCGGCGTTCGCACCGACGCCGGTCGCCGCGCCGGTGTAGCCCGTCACGGCCAGCGCGTAGTCGGCGCCGAGCGTTTCGGCGGCACCTGTCGCCATCGCGACGGCCACTTCGTCACTTACGGCACCATGCTGCACCAGCAGGCATTCGGGCACGTCGAGCAGCTGCATCTTCGCGTCGTTGGAGCAGCAGACCACGCCGCCGGCGAAGAATTTGCAGGCTCCGCACAGCTCGCTGAAGGCGTTCGAAAGCAACCCGCCCGTCGCAGTCTCCACGACCGCAAGTTTCTTCTCCTGCGCACGAAGGAGTTCGGCGCAGACTCGCGCGAGTGAATCCTGCCCGTAACAGATAAAATCGTCTCCCAAGGTCGTCGCGCACTCGGCGGCGATCGCCTCAATATCGGCAAACGCCAGCTCACCGTTAGACGCGCTCAGCCGGCAGTCGACCGCCCCCAGGTGCGCGCAATACGCCACGCTCAACTTGTCTCCGACGCGTTCGAAAATGGGTTGGAGCTTGGTCTCGAGCGCCGACTCGCCAACGCCGGCCGTCCGCAACTGGATGTAAGACTCGCGGCGTTGCAGGAGATGACGCTCCGAAAGCCTCGGCACCACCTGGTCCAGGAACATCGGATGCAGCTCGTTGGGTGGCCCGGGCAGCATCACCAGAATCCTGCCATCCTGCTCGACCCACAGGCCCGGCGCCGTGCCGTTTGCATTCGGAAGCACCTCGCCGCGTTCGAAAACATACGCCTGCTTGAGATTATTCGGCGTTATCCGCCATCCGAACTTTGCGAACCGCTCCTCGATCGTCTTTTCCACCTCGGCGCTGAACACCAGCTTCTGTCCGAGCACCTTGGCCACCGCCTCGCGGGTCCGGTCGTCGCAGGTCGGTCCAAGCCCGCCGGTGGTGATCACCACGTCGGCGCGCGACCACGCCGCACGAAACTCGTCCGCTATCACATCCGCATCATCCGCAACCGTCACGTTCCGACGCAGCTGCGCACCGCGCCGCCCGAGTTCGGACCCAATGAATGTCAGGTGGCTGTTCGGTGTCAGCCCGAGCAACAGCTCGTCTCCGAGCGTGAGGAGCTCGTAACGCAGGTGAGAGGTGGATCGGCGTGGAACTGTCCCGTCGGAGTTGTCGGCTGAAACCATACTTGCAGACGCGAGATTAGGCCGAATCTGGTAAAACGCCAGCGGTGATCGTACCGTCGTGACAGTTGCCGCAACCCCAATGTATTCCGATGCTCGCCGCCACCGTTTTGCAGCCGTCCTCGCCTGATGAATGAATCCGCGCCGATCACCTTGAAGGAGAAAGTCCGCCATCTGCCGGACAAGCCTGGCGTGTACCTCATGAAGGACCGGCTTGGCAGGATCATTTACGTGGGCAAGGCCCGCAGCCTGAAGAAGCGCGTGTCGTCGTATTTCCAACGTGGACGCGCCGCCACGATCGATCAGCCGAAGATCCGCGCGCTGATCGATCTCATCGCCGATGTTGAAACGATCGAGGTGAAATCCGAGCCCGAGGCCCTCCTTCTCGAAGGCAAGCTCATCAAGCAATGGCGTCCGCGCTACAACACGGACTTCGTGGACGACAAGCGCTTCCTGCTCGTCCGCGTCGATCTTGCCGAGGCGCTGCCGCGCTTCCGGCTGACCCGGCTGCGCAAGGACGACCGCTCGCGGTATTTCGGTCCGTTCGCCCACAGCGGACTGCTCCGCAAGACACTCGCCCAGATGCGACGCCAGTACGGCATCCTGCTCGGCGACTCAAATCCCCAGCAGCTGCCGGACGGCACGTGGCGGCTCTACGACGACGTCCGCGAGGAGCTGTACGGCACCGAGAACATCGTCACGGAGGACGCCTACCGCCGCCGCGTGGAGGACGCCTGCGCCTTCCTCGAGGGCAAGTCCCGCGAATGGCTCGAGACGCTGAGGACGGAAATGACCGCCGCCGCCGAACGGAGGGAATTCGAAAAGGCGGCGGAGCTTCGCGACGTGGTGTTTGCGCTGGAGGAGACGCTGCGAAAGACGCGCCGGTTCGAGCGGACTGATCCGACGCGAATTACCGCCGATGACGAGGCGCTCGAATCCCTGCAACGCGCGCTCGGGATGTCTGAGGTGCCGCGCACGATGGAGTGCTTCGACATCTCGCACATCTCGGGGACGTTCGTCGTCGCCTCGATGGTGCACTTCGCGGAGGGCCGGCCCGACAAGAACAACTACCGGCGCTTCCAGATCAAGAGCTTCATCGGCAACGACGATTTCCGAGCGATGGAGGAGGTGGTGGGACGCCGTTACCGCCGTGTTGCGGAGGAACAAAGACCGATGCCCGATCTGATCGTGATCGACGGCGGAAGGGGTCAGATAGGCGCGGCTCTCAAGGCTTTCGTTGCGATTGGCGTGACCCCGCCGGTGCTGATCGGCCTGGCCAAGCAGCACGAGACGATCATTTTCCCCGACGAACGCCCGCCGTTGAATCTCCCGCTCAGCCATCCCGGGCTGAATCTCCTGCAACGCCTGCGCGACGAGGCGCACCGCTTCGCCAACACCTACAACGCCGACCTGCGTTCGCGGAAGATTCGCGAGAGCGTCCTGGATGACGTCGCCGGACTCGGCGCGAAACGGCGCGCTGCGTTGCTGGAGCACTTTGGAAGCATCGAGCGCCTTCGCGGCGCCTCGATTGAGGAAATCTCGGAGGTCGACGGTTTTGGACCGAGGCTTGCGGCGGAATTGCACGAATTTCTCAGCCGCGAGCCGCCGGCAGCGGAACCGGCGCCAAAGCCGCGTCTCGACGAGCCGGAGCTGGAGATCATCGACGACGGTATTCCAGGCAAGGAGTGAAGGGCGTGGCCCGATGCGGCAATCAGGGCGCACCCTCTCGTCCCCCGGCCTTTCCCGCTCGCCCGCAGACACCTCCCGTTGCTACAAGCACGCCGGCGCTGCTTCGTCATGAAGCGGGCCCCCCAAAGAAAGGACGTTCGATGAACTCACGTATTCTTCCGCTACGTATTGCAAGCGTGGCCTTCGGCCTGATCTGCGTCGGTCATCTGGTTCGGCTCTGGATGCATCTTGAGGTTACCCTTGGCGGCCGCGTCATGCCGCTCTGGACGAGCGGCGTGGCCGCCGTCATCACCGCCGCCCTTTGCGCGTGGACCTGGATTGCGTCACTCGCGCCAGCTCCGGCTCAGCCGCCCTCCGGGCACGGCAGCCCAACGCTGCCGGGAGCAACGGCGTCATAGGCCGGCCTGCTCGCGAAACCGATTGCGGAGCGGCGGACCGTTCACAATGTCCGCCGCATGGGTTGCTGGAATCCCTTTGCCTTGACGCGACGCGGGGCTGTCGCGCTTACGGCCTGCCTTGCCCTGGCCGCGACACTCCGCGGCGACGTCCTGCTCGCGCCGGTGTTCACCGATGGTGTCGTGCTGCAGCAGGAAAAGACGGTCCCCGTGTGGGGAACGGCGGGCACGGGGGAGAAGATCGTCGTCACGTTTGCCGGCCAGACACGCTCGGCGACGACCGGCACCGACGGTCGCTGGATTGTCCTTTTCGATCCGCTCAAGGCCGAGTCACAAGGCTCCGATCTTGTCGCCACGGGCCCCGGAAACGCAGTGACGATTCACGACGCGGTGGTCGGCGAGGTGTGGCTTTTCGCGGGCGAGGCGACCGCCGAGCTCTCCTCGATTTCGCCCGCTGAGATCGCCGCGAGCCACCTTCCACTCGTGCGGCAGGTAAGGATCGCGCGACAGGGCTCGGCAGCACCCACGGCGAGCATGACGACTTCCGGTTGGAGAGCCGCGGTTCCGTCGACCGCCGGCGACTTCAACGCAACCGCCTATGCGTTTGCACGCGACGTTCACCAGCGCCTCGGCGTACCGGTCGGCATCGTCGAGTGCTCGTTTGCGAATTCTCCTCTCGAGGCGTGGATGAGCCCGATGGCGCTCGCGAGCGATCCCGCGTTCGCCGTCGTGGCGGAACGCTGGATGGAGATGGCGGGGACCTTCAGCTCGGCCAAGGCCGATTACGACGTGCGCATCAGCGCATGGAACGCCGCCGAGTCCGCGGCACGGACGCGCGGCGCAAAGGCGCACGCCACCTGGCTGCGCCAGAATGCCAGGCCCGCCGAGCCGCATGGCGCTCCCGGAGACCCGTGGACGCCAGCGGGCCTGTTCAACGGAATGATCAACCCGGTCCTGCCGTACTCGATTCGCGGCGTTCTCTGGTGGCAGGGCGAGAGCAACGCAGCCCGACCCTCGGAGTATCGCGCCCTGTTCTCCGCCCTGATCACAACCTACCGGGCGCATTTCGGCCAGGGCGACGTCCCGTTCCTCTGGGTCAATCTTCCCGCGTACCGGCTGAACGATCCGTCCGACCTCGCGCTGGCAAAACTACGCGAGGCCCAGACGCGCACGCTTTCGCTCCCCAACACAGGCCAGGCGATCGCCGTCGACCTTGCGCCTTCCGAAACGAACCGCGTGCCAAACCCGCTGGAGATCGGACGCCGTCTCGCCCTTCTGGCAAAGCATCGCGTGTACGGCGGCGTCATCGATGACGCCGGCCCAACCTTCGCCAGTGCCGAACGCGAAGGCGCCGGCATGCGCGTCCGCTTCAACGACGCAAGCGGCGGTCTCGTCGCCCAAGACCGTCCGCCGGACTCACTCGAGCTGGCGGGAAGCGACCGCGTCTTCCGCCCCGCGACGGCAAGGATCGTCCAGGACAGCCTGCTCGTCAGCTCGCCCGCCGTGCGGGATCCGATCGCCGTGCGATACGCCTGGCACAACGACCCGGACGCAAATCTTTACAGTGGAAACGGACTCCCCGTCGCGCCGTTCCGAAGCGACGACTGGTGACGAAGGATGCAGCGTCAGAACGCACGCAGCCTGCTTTTCAGGTCGCGCGCGTCCGACGGCCCGAACCCGATATTGAGCGTGCTGGAGTGACCCATGCACATGAGGTCAGCGCCCGGTGTGAACACGAAGCCGGCGGACACGACCTCCGTCGCGCCACCGAGGCTGTTGGCAACCTGATCGTGACGAACCGAACCCTCGAACAGGACAAAACCGAGTTTTCTGTGACGGATGTATTTCATCTTGAGAAGGCATTGTGCCGGGGTTTGAGGCTCGTTGAGGCTCTCGCGCCACGTGGGCCGTGGATCGGAATTGAAGAGGGCGATCATCGTTTTCAGCCCAGGCGTTCCCGGCGGGGGCTCACCTCAGCTGGGATGAGTGTGGTAAATCCTTTTTACCTTTTTGCAAGCCTGAACTCTTCCGACGGATCAAGCGTGCAGCCTCCCGCGCGCGTTGCGGCATGAGAGCAAAAGCGCCGCCAGGGTTCAGGAGAGCTTGCGCACGCGCTGGCGCCGTGTGGGATCACGTGCATCTTCCCGGAGCCCCATGTGGAAACGAGCCCTTCTCGCTCTCGCAATCATCCTCGTCGCGATCCAGTTAGCCCGACCAGCTCGCAACAGCACCTCGCACCCGCCGGGTGCCGACGACTTCATCGTCCGGTTCTCGCCTCCCGCCGCAATCGCAGCCGGGCTCCGCGCCGCGTGCTATGATTGTCACTCCGACTCGACGCGCTACCCCTGGTACGCCAAGGTGCAGCCGGTTGCCTGGTGGCTTGCCGACCACATCAACGAAGGGAAGGAGCACTTGAACCTTTCGCAGTTCGGCGCCTACAGCCCGAAGGAGCAGCAGCGGAAATTGAACCGGATGAGCGACGAGATCGTGAATCGGAAGATGCCGCTTCGCTCGTACACCCTGCTGCACGCCGACGCCCGGCTGACCGATGCGCAGGTCAACGCGATCAGCGAGTGGCTCGACGCCGTGGACGACACGCCGCCGTCCACGCAGCCGGGGATGTAATTGAGAGCTGGGTACGCGGCGGGGATCAGTGTCCCCCCAAGTTCCCTCCGGCGCATTGCCCCTCCAATCCTCCTGCGGCAAGAGGGGCTCCCACCGACACACGGCCGGCCCAGCGGTCCTACGTCACAGGCGCGGCGCGACGGTGGCTGAAACGCGCAGGTTACACTTACCTGCGAGATTTAGTCCGGAATATCTGCCGCATCTTCGAAACCCTTTGCCCCGGCAGCGGCGTCTTCCCCTGCAACAACGCACCACACACATGAACATTGACCGCTATACATTCCCACTCACGGCAATCGCCGTTATCGCCGGCCTCGTCGTCTCGTTTTTCAACACCGGATCGACCAACACCAGCAACGAAACCGCTCCGGCCCCCGCCATCACCGCTCCCGCGGAATGATTTGAAGAAGGTGCGCACATATTGCGCACCGCTGCGGCCTCGACGGATCCCAATCCTCCACCCGCGAGTCTCGTCGCACGCCGGTCCGGCCGCGGCCGTCACCCACAAACCCACACTCAGCCTTTCAAGGCTCCTGCCGCCACGCCTTTGATGATGTGGCGCTGCAGCAGGGCGTAGGTCACCAGGATCGGAATCGTCACCAGCATCAGACCCGCGAACAGCATGCCGTAGTCCGTACGGAACTGCGCGGTGATCGACAGGTTCGCCAGCCCGAGCGGAAGCGTTCGCGCCCCGCCGTCCACATCGCCTCCCACCAGCATGAACGCGAAGAAGTACTCCTTCCACACGCCGATGAACTGGAAGATGGCGACCGTGACGAGCCCCGGACGCGCCAACGGGAGCATCACCCGCCAGAACGCTGAAAACTCACTGCAGCCATCGATGATCGCCGCCTCATAGAGCGCCTGTGGCAGGGCGCGGAAAAATCCCGAGAGGATGAAGATTGCGAAGGGCAGGCCGTTCGCCGTGTACACGAGGATCAGGCCGATCCTGGAATTCAGCAGCCCGGCTGCCCGCATCTCAAAGAACAGCGGCACGACCGCCAGCTGCGCCGGGATCATCAGTCCCGCCAGAAAGAGCCAGAACGTCGCCTTGCCCGCAGGATGCCGGAACCGCGTCAGCGCATAGGCCGCCATCGCGCCGAGCAGCACGATCAACGTGACCGACACCGTCGTCACCAGGAGTGAGTTCAGGAAGTAATCGCCGAACCGCGCCTGCCTCCATGCCCGGACATAGTTGTCGAACTGGAGGTCGTTCGCGTGCGGGAGCGCGAAGGTCTCCCGAAAGATCGCCGCATCCGGCTTCAGCGACGAATACGCGACCCACACCATCGGGAACAGCACCCACGCCGCATACCCGAGCAAGACCACGAAGAGGAGAGCGCCGGTCACATCCGGCCTTTGTGAGTCACGTTTCACGATTCAGTTCTCCTCATCGCGTTTGAGCGCGCGGAGCATGGCCGCGCTCGCCACCAGCACGAGCGCCAGCAGAAGCACCGCGAGCGCCGTCGCCCGGCCGATGTCGAACGACTTGAACATCGTCGTCACGAGCAGCGTGCTGAGCGTGTGGTTCGCCGTCGTCGGATCCTGTGAGGTCAGCAGCCAGATCATCTCGAACGCGTTCAGCCCGGCGATCACGAGAAAGACCGCCGAAATCCCGATCACGTCGCGGATCAAGGGAAGCGTGATGCCGAAGAACTGCCGCGTGCGTGACGCTCCGTCCAGTTCCGCCGCCTCGTACAGCTGCGTATCGATCCCTTCCATCGCCGCCAGATACAGGATCAAATTGAAGCCGCACGCCATCCACAGGTAAATCGGCACCAGCGATCCGTAGAGTCGCGCAGGCGTCAGCCACGCAAAGCCGTCGAACGAGCGCAGCCAGTCGCTTCCGACAAGATTGCCCAGCCCGACAAGCGTCGCGTTGATCAGGCCGCCGTGCGGCTCGTACGCATTCAGCCACAGCAGCGTCGCTGCGATTCCGCCAAGCATGTTTGGAAACAGGAACACGATCCGGAACAGCTTGCCTCCGGCGACTCCACGATGGATCAACACGGCAAACAGCAGGGCCAGGGGCACGACCACCAGCGCCGGTACCACGACGAGGAAAAGGTTGTTCGCGAGAGCCTGCCAGAGCGTGTCGCTCTCGAACAGCAGCGACCGGAAATGAAACGTTCCCGCCCAGGTGCGGGCCTCGAAGCCGTTCCAGCGGGTGAACGCCCATCCGAGGGCCGAGGCGGAGGGCAACACAACCAGCGCGAGGTAGAGCAGCAGGGCCGGTCCCACGAACGTCGCCGCCACCGGCGGGCGAAGCCGGCCGAAGGTGGACTCCGCCACCGCGGCTTTCCCGGCAACGCGCCGTTTGAACATCGGACGCAGAAGCCAGTAGAGACCTGCGACGATTCCGCAAAGCAGCAGCGTCCCCGCCACGGGGTGACGGTATTCCACGAGGTCCGGCTGCGCGATGCGTCGGCGGTCGTTCTCCGCCGCCTCCTCGAGACGCCGTCCAAACTGCTCGGGTGTGATTTCCCCCGTCATGAGCAGGAAGCGGGCGTCGTTGATCGCCTGCTGCAGGGCCGGAGGCTGGAGCATCACCTGCGGCATGTTGAAGGCCTCCTTCGCCCGTTCGATCAGCGTCGCCGTGTCGCGCATCTGCGCCGAGTAGGCGGACTGCGGCACGCCCCTGATCGCGACCGGCGAGTTCATCCGCCGCACAAACGCCTCCGCCCGCGAACGCGAGGTCAGGAACCGTAGAAAATCCACCGTCAGCCGCTCCTTTTGAGCATCTCCGGTCGCGAAGACGAAAAAGCAGTCGCTGCCCGTCTGAATCGTGCTCGGGTCGGCGACGCCGTCGGCGAACACCGGGAAGTTCATGGTCCCGATGTCCATGCCGGCCGGTATCTTGCCTTCCATCTCGTTGAGCATCCACGAACCGGACACCGTCATTGCCGCCCGGCCGTCAAGGAACGCGAGCTGCGCGCCGGTGTGGGTCGCGCCTTCCCACCCACGCAGCGTGTTGTCCCGCGTGACGCGCTGCAGGAGGGCGGCGGCTTTCAGGTAGGCGGGGCTCACCCGAGCCCCGGGCGCGAGTTCGTTCAGCGCCCGCCAGCCTTCCGCGCCCGCAAGGTTGTAGAACGCCGCGCGCAGGAAGGCCTCGGGGTAAAGCCCGCGCGTTCCCGCCAAGCTCAGCGGCGCAATGCCTTCCGCGCGGATGCGGTCGCACAGCGCGAAAAACTCCTCCCAGGTCCGCGGCTCCGTCCATCCATGCGCCTTGAAGAGCGTCCGGTTGTAGAAGATCGTCCAGCACGCGTACCCGAACGGCAGCCCGCAGACTTTTCCGTCGACACGCCACGAATCCAGAGCCCCGGGAAGGAAGGTGTCCCGCCAGCGAGCGTCGCCCTCCCAGTTCGGCCCATCGAGATACTTACGCAGGTCGATGACTTTCCCGGCGCGAATGAGGATAGGCCAGGGAACGTAGCCCGCAGATGCCGCGTCGGGAAAGTCGCCGCCGATCACGCGGACGGAAATCTTGTCCGCAATGCGCGGATCGCCGTAGAGGCGCACAATGACGCCGTCACTGGCATGCAGGGCCTCGAACTGCCGCGCGGTCTCCTCGTAGAACGCCAGCCCGTATCCGCCGGCGAATACGGGAATGTCGAGCTGGACGGACCCGAACGCTCGCATGGCGAGCGCGAGAAACACGACGGCGAGCAGGCTCCGGCGGGGTTGAAATGGCATGGAGGCGGTCGCCCTGCAACCGAGGGCGTCCCGGAGACACGACCTCGACCCGCGGATCGTCAATCCTATAGCGGCGTCACTTTCCGACGCGCAGCTTGAACCCGCTTCGGCGCAGCTCGCGGTGGAGTTCCGCGATGTGCGAGCGATCCCGCGTCTCGACCGTGCAGACGACGTTGACTGCGCTCACATCCGCCCCGCTGAAGGCACGGTCGTGCGCGATCTCCTTGATGCTTGCGCCGGCGGCCGCGATCGCGCGGCTCAAGTCGGCGAGTCCACCGGGCCGGTCGCTGATTCTCGCCATGAAACGCGTCAGCCGTCCGTCGTGGACGAGGCCGTTCTCGATCACGCGGCTCAGGACCGCCGGATCGATGTTGCCGCCGCCCACGACGAGCGCCACGCGTTTCCCGGCGAGCCCCGGCAGGAGGCCAGCCATCAGCGCGGCGAGCGGGGCGGCCGCCGCGCCTTCCACGACCGTCTTCTCCAGTTCGAGCATTCGCAGGATCGCGAGCGCAATCCAGTCCTCGGTCACGGTGACGACCTCATCGACCGCGCGCCGCGCCAGGTCGAAGGCGTTTCCGCCGACGGTGAGCGTCGCCAATCCGTCGGCAAGGGTGGGGCGGCGCGCCACCGACACGGGGCTTCCGGCGCGCAACGCCGTGCTGAAGTTCGGGGTGTTCGCGCTCTCGACACCGATGAGACGGATCCGCGGTCTCAACGCCTTGAGCGCGGTCCCGACTCCGGCAATCAAGCCGCCGCCACCGACCGGACAGACCACCGCGTCGAGATTCCGGACCTGCTCCAGCAATTCGAGTCCGAGCGTTCCCTGGCCCGCGATGATCGCCGGACCATCGAAGCCATGGATGTAGGCGAGTCCCTCGCTCGCGGCGAGCGCGTCGGCGTGCCGTCGCGCCTCGGTGAAATCCCGCCCCTCAACGATCACCCGCGCGCCAAGCCGCTGACAGGTGGTGATCTTGATGAGCGGAGCATAGTCGGGCATGACCACGACCACCGGCACACCGAGGAGCCGCCCGTGATACGACAGGCCGAGCGCATGATTCCCCGCGCTCGCTGCAATCACGCCACGTTTGCGCTGTGCAGCCGGGAGCAGCAGCAGCGCGTTGCGTGCACCGCGCTCCTTGAACGAGCCGGTGCGCTGGAAGTTCTCGAGCTTGCAGAACACCGTCGTTCCAGTCGCTTCCGAGAGCGGGATCGACTCGGCACACGGCGTGAGGGTGATGCCGGTGGCGATCCGGCGCCGCGCCGCGCGTATGTCCGAGAGGGTCACACCC
>JAJYAR010000319.1 GCA_021779435.1 bacterium | reverse complement strand
ACCGCGGCGCCGGCGCCCGCCGCCGCTCCGGCCGCCGCGCCCGCGTCTTCGCTCGGCCCCGAACAGATCGTCCAGGATTCCGCCAAGCGGATGTTGAACGAACTCGACGCCCATCGCGCGATGTACGAGAAGGATCCGGCGAAATTGGACGCACTCGTCGCCAACGTGCTGCTGCCGAATTTCGACACCGAGTACGCGGCGCGTTTGGTGCTCGGACCAGCGTGGCGCAAGGCCACGCCGGACGAGCGCAAGCGTTTCGTGGACGCGTTCTACCATTCGTTGCTGCACAGCTACGGGGATGCGCTCGTCACCTTCACCGCGGACCGGTTTCAGATCCTGCCCTATCGCGGCGACCCGGACGCCCAATACGCGACGGTGCGCACGTTCGTCAAACGCTCCAATGGTGAGAAAGTGCCCGTGAATTTCTCGCTGCACAAGACTCCGACCGGCTGGAAGGCCTGGGATGTGGTGATCGAGGGCATTTCCTACGTCAAGAGTTTCCGCACCGATTTCGGCTCCGAAGTCGAACAGAAGGGTCTCGAGGAGGTCATCACGCGTCTCGAACACCAGAATGCGTCGAGAAAGGCCAAGTGAAGCCCGCGGCGCCGGCGGCCGCCTGGACGTTGCAGGGCGAGGGCAGGGCTGTCGTCGGCGGCGTACTCGACTTTGACACCGTGGGGCCGCTGCTCGCCACCGGCTCCCCGGCCATCGTGGAGGGTCGCGCAACGGTGATCGACCTGGCGGGTGTGTCGGCGGCGGACAGCGCGGGTCTCGCCTTGCTGATCGAGTGGCTGAGCGTGGCGCGCGGCGCCGGCCGGGACCTGCGCTATGAGAATCTGCCGCAACAGCTGCAACAGCTCGCGCGTCTCAGCGAGGTCGAGGAGCTGCTGCCCGCGGGCGAGTGAGCCGGGCGCCGGCGGATCAGCGCGGCGGCGCGCCGCCCCCGTCGCCCGCGTCAGGATCGTCCGGCGGCGCATCGGATCCCGAGTCCGCGCCGCCCGATATCTTGTAGGCGCGCTGCTGGAGATAGGCGTCGCGCACGAACGCGTACGGATCGAAGGCATTCTGGACCGTGCGGTCGAGCGGCAGCAGGCCGGCCCGGACCTTGACCAGATCGAGCCCCCAGAGCGAGTATTTCACGTAGCTGTTGCTGATGTACTGTTGCGGGTTCGTGTAGGTGTCCACCAAGCGCGACGGGGCGTCACGCAGGTCGGAGGGGCCGAGCAGGGGCAGCTCCAGGAACGGTCCCGGATGCACTCCCCAGACGCCGAGGGTCTGGCCGAAATCCTCGTCGTTGTGATCCAGGCCGACCGCGGTCGCCGGATCGAGCAATCCGCCGAAACCCACGGTCGAGTCGAGCAGGAAGCGGCCGAGGTCGGTGGCGGCCGCGTGGAATTTTCCCTGCAGCGTGTCGTTCACCATCACGGTCGGCATGTCGAGATTGCTGAAAAAATTACTGATCCCGGTGCGAACCGGCGGCGGCACGATGCGCACGTAGGTGCGCGCCACGGGTTTCGCCACGCCTCGATCGAGCACGTCGTTGAATTTGTAGACGCCCCGGTTCCAGCTCTCCCACGGATCCTTCGGTGAGCGATGCTCGTTCGGCGGCAGCGTCACGCAGGCGCTCAGGGCCGTCACCGCAATCACGCAGAGCACTGCGCGTGCCGTTCTGTTCGTCCACATCTTCGGGTTTCCTGTGTCAGTTTCCGCCGTCGCCGTCGCCGCCGCCGCGATCGTCGGAGCTCTTCTTGCGGCGCTTGTCCTTGGCCAGGGCCGAACGGACCTGCTCGAGCCGTGCGCTGAATCGCGCGCGCTGGATCGGATTGAGTCCAGGCAGCGCGAGCGCGAGCATCAGTTCGTTCGACGATCGGTTGAGCTCGCCGTTCATGATATAAAATTCTGACAGGTAATAATACGAGTCGGCGACGTCTCCCGCCGCATGCGCCGCCTTCGCGATCAGCTTCGTCTGTTCGGGGGTCGGTTCGACGATGTCGAACAGGTCGAGCAGCAACAGATGGGCGCGCTTGTTCTGTCCCTCGCGCATGTAGGTTTGGGCGAGCCGTATCGTGATCGGCACGTTGCGCGGGAAAAGACCGAGCGCCTGCTCCAGCACCGCCTGCGACCGCTTCAACTGCCCATCGGCGAGATACGCCTGACCGAGTGCGCCGTAGAGCTGGGTGATCTTCGGCTCCTGCTGCAGGAGCTTCTGCAACTCGACGATCGCCGGTTCCGGCATCTTCGCGCGCGTCTCCGCGACCGCCATGCCGTAGCGGTCGTCGAGATCGCGGCCGCCGCCGTTCTTCAGCAGGTCCCGGTAATACTGGACCGCCTTGTCCGGATCGCCGGTCAGGGAGCGCAGGCGCTCGCGCATCAAGCCGTAGCTGATGGAATCGACATGGTGAATGCGACCGATCTGCGAGGCGCGATTGCGGGCCTCCGCGATGCGGTCGGAAGTGACCGGATGGTCCAACAAAAAGCCGATCGCGTCGGTGCGGCTCGGATCGGGTGAATTGCGGTCGAACTTGCCGAAAAAGGATGCCATCGCCAGCGGATCGAACCCGGCGCTCGCCATCGTGTAGATGCCGATCCGGTCCGCCTCCGCCTCCTGCGAACGCGTGTAGTTGATCTGGTGCTGGATGGCCGCGCCCTGGGTCGCCGCGATCGCGCCCTCCATCGCGTCCGGTGAGCCGCCGCCGGCGGTCGCACCGAGCAGGATCGCGGCGAGCATCGCCGCCGTCGAGATCAGGCCGGCGTGGGATTGGTCGACGATCTGGCGGGCGATGTGGCGCTGGGTGACGTGCGCCGTTTCATGCGCGAGCACCGCCGCGAGTTCACTCTCGTTGCCCGTCGCGAGGAACAAGCCGCTGTTGACGAAGATGAATCCGCCGGGGATCGCGAACGCATTGATGTCCGGATCCTTGATGACGAAGTACGAGAACTCGTGCTGTCCCTCCTCGGCGTAACTCGACAGTTGATGCCCGATGTCCTCGATGTATTCGCTGACCTCCGGGTCGTCGAGGATCATTCCTCTCTGCCGCATCTGGCGTGTGTACATCAGGCCGGCTTCGTATTCGTCCTCCAGGCTGATCGCCGCATTCGCGGGGCTGCCCAGGTCGGGCAGTTCCCCCTCGGTGCCGACCGCGCTTGGAACGGGAGGGGCTGTGGCGGCGCGCGCGCCGGCCATGTAGCCGAGACTCACGCTGAAGCCGAGCGCGGTCGCGGCGCACAATGCCAATATCGATTGCAAACGCGACGGTGATCTACTCATGGCTCGGCGTTTGAGTCGATGGACGGCGCATTAGTTCGCCGGACGGCTGGAATTATTCACAGTGTTTCCGACGCGTAGTCCGCGAGCCGCGAGCGTTCGCCCCGCTTCAAGGTGATGTGCCCGGAATGCGCCCAGCCGTGGAATCGATTGACGACGTACGTCAGACCGGAGGTCGTCTCGGTCAGATACGGCGTGTCGATCTGCGCGATGTTGCCGAGGCAGACCAATTTCGTGCCGGGACCGGCGCGGGTGACCAGGGCCTTCATCTGCTTCGGCGTCAGATTTTGCGCTTCGTCGAGGATGATGTAGCGGTTCAGGAACGTGCGGCCGCGCATGAAGTTCAGCGAGCGGATCTTGATCCGGTGGCGCAGCAGGTCGTTGGTCGCCGCGCGGCCCCAATTGCCCCCCGCCTGGGTTTGGGTCAGCACCTCGAGGTTGTCCATCAACGCCCCCATCCAGGGCTCCATCTTTTCCTCTTCGGTGCCCGGCAGGAAGCCGATGTCCTCCCCAAGCGGAATCGTCACTCGGCTCATGATGATTTCGCTGAAGCGATTGTGATCCAGGGTCTGCGCGAGCCCGGCGGCGAGCGTCAACAGAGTCTTGCCCGTGCCGGCAGGTCCGAGGATCGTCACGAAGTCGATCTCCGGATCCATCAGCAGGTTCAAGGCCAGATTTTGTTCGCGGTTTCTCGCGGTGACGCCCCAGACGTTGTTGCGCTCCGTGCGGTAGTCCATCGTCAGTTCGAGGATCGCCGAGTCC
>JAJYAR010000318.1 GCA_021779435.1 bacterium | reverse complement strand
GGCGCGCCCGGCCGGCCGGAGATCGGCGCGCTGCGCCGCGACGTGTTCGTGCGCGAGGGCAGCTTCGAGCTGATCCCCGACGACCTCCGCGAGCGCTTCACAGCCGCGGGCGCGGGGCCGGGCCGGCGGGTGCTGCGCCGCGCCGACGCGCCGGAACGGTTCGCGGCGGCAATTGGACCCGAGATTGTGTGGTTCCTCGACGGCGAGCGAACCACGGCCGCCATCGAGGCGCGCCCGCTGAGTCAGGCCGCGTCGCTGGCGTCGCTGATCTCCGCCTCGAGCCCGCTGTTCGCCAGCGGCCGCTACCGCGAGGAGCGAGCCCGCGTCCTGCCGGCGCTCGCGGCGATCGCCGAGTCGGCCCGTTGCTTTGCCGTGCGCGCCGGTGAGCAGCTCCTGCGCGCCCCGGCGATCGTGATCCGCGAGCTGCTGGCCCGCACCAGGCCCGGGAGGGGATGAGACGATGGGTGCGATCTTGGCCGTCCTCGGCGAAGCCGGCGATCCGGAGCTGCCCGAGCGCCTGGAGAAGATGATCGCCGTCTCGGCGTACCGGGGCACGGCCGAGAGGATCCTCGCGCCCGGCGCCGCGATAGCGATCCAGACGCTCGGCTGGGACGCCTCGATCGCCAAGGTCGGGGATCTGATCGTCGCCTTCCACGGTTTCGTCGGCAACTGGGATGAATTGGCGCCGGCGCTCAGCCTGCGCTTCGCAGACGGCACCTCGAACGCCGAGCGGCTCGGCGTCGCGTTCGAATCCGTTGGTGACAAGCTCTTCGCCCGCCTCCGTGGGGAGTTTGCGACTATGATCCTGAACCAACGCACGCGCTGCATGCTGTCCGCGCGTGACGTCTACGGCGTCCGGCCGCTCTTCTTCCAGCGATATGGGGGTCGAACCTATCTCGCCTCTGAGCTCAATCAGGTCATGGCGGGCTCCGGCGCGCCCCCGCAGCTCGACGAAGTTTTCCTGGCAAGTGCGCTGGTCAGGAGGTATGGGGCTGGCGAGGACACGATGTACCTTGGTGTCCGGCGGGTGGTCCCGGGCCATGCCTATGCCTTCGCGGCCTCCGAACCGGATCGTGCACCTCGGTGCGGTGCCTACTGGGTCCCGCCGCCAGAGCAGCCGATCGGCGGCCGAAGTGAGGTGGCACTGGCCGAGGAACTGCTGTTCATCTTGGACCGGGCGGTCGCCAGGACACTTGCGCCGAACCCGGGCGCAGTCGCACTAAGCGGCGGCATGGACTCGACCACGATCTGGGCGCTAGCACGCAGGCGCGCTTGCCAGGGCGATTCCCGAGCTAGGCTGGTTGGCTCCGTTTCGCTGCTGTTCCCAGGATTCGATTGCGACGAGTCCATTTACATCAAGGAGATCCTGAATTTGACCGGGGGACAGGCGATTTCGGTTGACGCAGGAGCGGTCGAGCCGTTCGCGGCCATTGCAGCGCTAACTGAGGTGGCCGAGAGCCCCTTTGTGGCGACGCTTTACCACGGTCAGTTGATTGCAGATGCCGTGCGCAACGCCGGCATGAGGGTGGTGTACTACGGGTTCGGCGGCGATGAGTGGCTGACTGGGTCTCCGTACTACCTCGGCGACGAGCTGCGCCGGGGGCACTTGGTCCGCGTCCTGGCCGATGCGAGGACCCTACTGCACGGCACGACGCGGGAGCGGTTGCGACAACTCGCCCGTTTCTCCGTGGTCCCGGTGAACGGTTTGCCATGGCGGCGGCCATCGGTCCCCGCTTGGCTTCACCCTTCGCGACGCGAGCGGTTTCTCTCGCTCCCTCCGACGACAATGCGGTCGCGTGTTGGCAAGGTTCTCCAGCGCACTCTGGCCACGCATCGGGCCGCGAGCTACGTCGGCAACGCCGAGCTGGTTGCCGCGCGCGTTGGCGTGGAGCTCCGGTGTCCGTTCTACGACCTCGATTCCATCGAGTTCGCCTTCAGGACGCCGGGGCGTGTAATCATGGCGGGACAGAGAGCGAAGCACCTTCTTCGGGTGGCGATGACTGGGCTGCTCCCGGCGTCGGTAGTCGAGCGGCGCGAAAAGTCTGAGTTCTCCGAACCGATCGGCCGGCACATTTCTGAGTTCGCGCGCCGAGAGGAGGTCGCTGCCTGGGATCTCGTGGCCCGGGAGGTCGTCGCGGCGTCGGAGGCCGAACGACTTCGCGAAGGGTTGACGAGAAACGGCTGTGCTGAGGGTTTCTATGACTTCGTCAACCTAGCGATCGCAGAACGCGTGTGTCGGCGATTTCGGCTAGAGCTCCCGGCCGACCTTGCGAGTAGCTAGTGTCATTGTCGTCATTCGCGCTCCCTTGGGGAGTCAATGACGGTCCGAGACGGAACTTGGTTCAAATGCACTCTTTGGCGGGGAGAACGGCTGGCATCCACTGGAGGTGCTTGACATCTATCGAAGGTGTCCTAATATCGGACAAGCGTAATGGCGGTTCGAAGAGCGCCGTGTCTTGATGATCGGAGAAGCGGTGAGCCTCTTGAGGAATGGGGAAGGGGGATCTGAAATGCGAAAGTCTCGTGTGGTGCTCCGGGGGGGCATGTGTTCCATCGCTGCAATTTTGGTGGCGGCTGCCGGGTACGCCCAGCACTCGAACTCGTTCACGCCAGCCCAAGGGATGACGGCACGAGCCCTGGGCGCGATCACCGTGGGGAGCGGGTGGCAGGTGTTTGGTTGGGCGGCCAGCCCAAAGCCGTCGCCGGTGACCCAGAACCCTTTCACGTTCACTCTGACGGACCCTGGCTACGTAGCCCTGACCGATTTTCTCGTCGATGGCGACCAGTTTAGGGTGTTTGACGGCACGACATTGCTCGGCGACACCTCGGTGCCGCTCGACGACGGCAAGTTTCAAGTAAACTTCAATTTGGCATGGGCCGACCCGGCGTTCAGCAAGAGAGTTTTTCTCCTCGCACCGGGCCCGCATTCGATCAACGTCTTCGTGATCCGCAGCGCAAGTTGTAGCGGCTGTGATACTGGAAATGCCCTTATTCGGGTCGGCCTGAAGAACGATGGCTTCTACAGCTCCCCGATCCCAGCCCTTGGCCTCGTCGGTCTCGCGGGACTGGCGATCCTCGTTGTTGTCGCAGGGTTCCTCGCGCTGCGCCGCGGGTAGACCCGGCGCAGGGTTCTCGTGTGCGAACGACGGACGATGTGGACAGCCGCCGAAGAGCGTTCAGGTTAGAGGGACTTGATTGCAATCTGCACCGAGGTGTCTGATACTGTGATGGCCGGGAGGTGGGACGCACTATGGGCGAAGAGCACGTAAGACGGGAGCGACTTCCCGCAGAAGAAGAAGAGACGAGGTATGTCGGGAAGACCCAAGGCGTTAGCGCGCCTTCAGAGTATGTGCGTCCGGTCGTTGACACGATACGGTTAGACAACATCGTATGTGGCAGTGCTGGGAGTAAGAACGACAACTCGTATCCCGCGGTCACACAACCTTAGGCCGCAGAAGCTGTTTGGTCCTTTCCCGTGTCCGTTTGCGGGATCGCTCGATTGGCCTCAACTCAGCAACGAGCACGACGTCACCGATCGGTGGCGTCGTTCGCCAATGGAACCATCGCCCGTTTCCGCCACGAGAAGCAGCCCTCGTCGAGGTGACGTGAAAAGCCCCGCGGTGAGGCCGCAGACGCGACGCGGAAAGGGCACGGCTTGGCTGGGGATGAGGCGGCGGTTGCCGTTTCTTCGGCTTTGCTAGGCTTCCAACGTGTCCTTGCTCGGTCGTGAAGCGTGGGTTCGGTTGCGGCGCGCGGTGGCGGAGGCGCCGCACCTCGGGCGCGCGCTGCGGCTGGTCTGGCGCGCCGCGCCGGGGCTGACGGCGTGGTGGGGGGCGCTGCTCCTCGTTCAGGCGCTGCTGCCGGTCGCGCTCGTCTACCTGACGAAGCTGCTGGTGGACGACCTCACCGCGGTGGTGCGGGGGGGCGGTGGACTGGCGCAGGTGCAACGCCCGCTCATGCTCGCAGCCGCCCTCGCCGGGGTGCTGGTGCTCACCGAGGCGCTGCACGCGGCCGGGCGCTGGCTGCGC
>JAJYAR010000317.1:2429-4033 GCA_021779435.1 bacterium | reverse complement strand
GATGGAGGACAACACGGATCAGTTTTCCTCGTCGGCGCTGGGGGGCGCGTTGCAGCAGCTGCTCAACGCCTTTGGCGCGAAGGTGCCTGCGCCCAGGCTGGCGACGCAGGCGACGCTCTCGGTCGTGGAAATCTATCCGTACGTGCCGTACATCCAGTACCTGCTGCCGGGCACGATCGTGCTCGCGATCTTCATCTCGGCGATGATCGGCGGCGGCATCATCTTCATCGACGACAAGGCGCGCGGCCTGCACGAGGGGTATCTCGTGACGCCGATCAGCAAGCTCGAGCTGATCCTGGGTTTCAACCTCTCGGGTGTCATGAAGGCCGTGCTCTCGGGCATGGTGCTGGTGACGATCGGCTCGCTCATCGCGGGCATCCCCGATCCCTTCAGCCTGTTTCGGATCGCGCGGCTGTTCCTGATGGTGCTGGCGACGGCGCTCGCGCTGATCAGCATGATGTTCCTGATCGTGGTTCGCGTGAACGATCCGCTGCTGCCGCGTGCGATCTTCGGCATGCTGAACACGGTGCTCTTCTTCCCGAGCGGCGCGGTGTATCCGATCAGCGCATTCCCCGCCTGGATGCGGGCGATGACGACGATCAACCCATTCACGTATGCGGTTCACGGATTCAAGGAACTGCTCTTGAAGAACACGAGCCTGCTGGCGGTGGCGCCGGACCTGCTTTTCCTGGTCGCCTTCTCGGTGGTCGCGTTGAGCATCGCGACCCTCCTGTTCAAGCGGACGCTCTAGGCTTCCGGTGGGGTGGAGAAGCGCCAGGCGAGGATGCGGCTCCGCTTCTGGCCCTGGACCATGGGAATCACGCGGTGTTCGGCGGCGCCGGCCCGGGAGGCGGCGTGTTCGAGGGCGGGGAGGTTTTCGCTCTTTGAGACGAGGCAGGTGAACCAGCCGCACAGGTCAGGGACCTGGGCGCTTTCGGCGATCATGCGCGTGGCGAACCCTCGTTCCCCGCCGGGGCAGACCAGTTCGTTGGCGCGTCCGCCGAAGTTTAGCGTGGCCTGGGCGTCGCGCCGGAGCGTGCGGCCGGCAAGGTTCCTGAGTTTGCGCAGCGTGCCGTCTTGCGCCTCGGCGGACGAGGCATGGAAGGGAGGATTGCAGAGGCAGGCGGCAAAATGTTCTCGGGCCTTGGTGACGCCCGCGAACACCGCGCGCGGCGACGCCTGCCGGCGCAGCTCGACCGTCCCGCGGAGGAGCGGATTTGCGCGCACGAGTTTTCCGGCCCAGGCGAGCGCGTCGGCGTCGATGTCGGTGCCGACGAAGGACCAGCCGTAGTCGGCGCGCCCGACGATGGGATAGACGAGGTTGGCGCCGACGCCGATGTCGAGGATCCGGACGCTGGGGCCGTGCGGGATCGGACCGTCTCCGGCGAGCAGATCGGCGAGGCAGTGAAGATAGTCGGCTCGGCCCGGGATCGGCGGGCAGAGGTAGCCCGCGGGGAGATCCCAGGAGGCGAGTCCGTAATCGGCCAGCAGCAGTGCGCGGTTGAGCGTGAGCACGGCTTCGGGATCGCCGAAGTCGATGGTCGGCGTCCCGGTGGGCGAGGGGTGAACAAAGGGTGCCAGTTCCGGACAGGCCCGCGCGAGGG
>JAJYAR010000317.1:0-2419 GCA_021779435.1 bacterium | reverse complement strand
AGGGCTTCGAACGCATAGCCCGAGCGATGTCGGTTTCGCGGGTGAAGTCCTGGCTTTCCGCTTTCGGTCGGATGGGATGGGCGGGTCATGGACGGCTGGCCCGGAGTGTCGCCATGACCCTCCTGCGGGCAATCGCCAAGTCGCAGGCGCCGCCGCGGGGGATCACGATTCCGGCGACAGCGTGAGCGGTTTGCCGGTATAGGTGACCTTGGCGTCGGGGTTCGCGCTGGGGGCGAGTCCGACGCCGTGCCCTGGCGAGACCCATACAATGTGAAAACGGTGGGTCTGCGGCATGCCGGGGAAGCTCCCCTCGCGCCGGCCGATGGTCAGCGTCTGCCGGTGCTCATCCCAGGTGATCGGGATGGTCGCGTAGGCTCCGTGCTCGTAGGCGTAGCCGTCGCCTGAGTCCTCGTAGAGCGTGAAGTGTCCGTCGGCTCCCCGATAGACGCGGAGCTCGATGGGGTCGGTCTTCTGGCGGGCGTATTCCTCGGAGGGGCCGTAGGGGATGATCGAGCCGGCGCGCACGAACAGGGGAAGCGTTCGGATGTTGACGGGCACGGTGAGGGTGTGGCCGCCCGAGACGACCGCGCCCGTCCAGAAATCGCACCAGTGGGTACCGGCGGGGAAATACACGCTGCGGGCCTTGGCTCCCGGTTCGGTCACCGGACACACCATGATCGAGGGGCCGAAGAGAAACTGGTCCGGAATGTTCAGCACTCGGGCGTCGTTCTGAAAATCCATCACCAGGGGCCGCAGCATCGAGGCGTTGTCGTGCGTGACGCTCCAGGCGTCCGAGTAGATGTAGGGAAGCAGATGATACCGGAGGCGTATGAAGTCGGCGAGGACGGCCTGGGTGGCCTTGGGGAAACGCCAGACCTCCTTGGGTCCTCCCGTTCCGTGCACGCGGAACATGGGGCAGAAGGCGCCGAACTGGAACCAGCGGGTGAAGAGCTCGGCGTAGGCGGGGTCCTGGGGATTGCCGCCGAAGAAGCCTCCGATGTCGGTGTTCCAATAGGGGATGCCGGACATCACGAAATCGAGCCCTGCCGGGATCTGTTGCCGGAAGACGGCCCAAGTGCCCGTCGTGTCGCCGGACCAGGTGACGGCGGCGTTGCGCTGCTGGCCGGCCCACGCGGACCGGGTGAGGATGAAGACCCGCTTGGCGGAGGACTCCGCGCGCTGCCCCTGGTAGACGCCGGTGGTGTGCTCGAGCGGGTAGGCGTTGAAGACGCGCGCGCCGGAACCGGCCGCGGTCGTCACGTCGCGCAGCTCGCCCCAGTGTCCGCCCAGTTCGGGCTCGCTCGCGTCCATCCACCAGCCGTCGATTCCGATCGAGAAGAGATGTTGCGATAGGAATTTCCAATACAGGCGCCGACCCTCGGGGTTGAAGGGGTCGTACCACTTGCCCTCACCCTTGGGGTAGACGTTCGGGTAAACCTTGGGATAAACGGCGCCCGCCTTTTCCAGCGCGGCGAGGTTGGCCAGGCCGAGGTCGAAGCGCGGCCAGATCGATATGATGATGTGCGCGTGCTCGTCGTGTACCGTGCGGACCATCGCCGCCGGATCCGGGTAGCGGGTGGGGTCGAACTCATCGGAGCCCCAGCCGCCGGGGCGCCAGTACTGCCAGTCCTGGATGATTCCATCGAGGGGAAGGTGCAGCCGGCGGTATTCCGCCACGACGCCCAGCAGCTCCTGCTGGGTTTCGTAGTGCTCGCGGCATTGCCAGAAACCCCAGGTCCACTCGGCGAGCATGGGCGCGGGGCCCGTGAGCCAGCGGTAGCGCGCGACGACGTCGCGGAGCGCGGGGCCTCCGATGAAGTAGTAATCGATCGCGTCCGCGGCTTCCGAAGTCCAGGTCAGGCCGCCTGGAATGGTGGCGCCGGCGTCGACGTCGGTGACTGCCGGGTTATCCCAGAATACGCCGTAGCCGCGACTTGAGAGGAGGACCGGCACTGCGACGTCGCGATTCTCCTGCTGGAGGTGGACCTTCGTGCCGCGGTAATCGAGCGGGGATCCCGGATGCTGGCCCAGGCCGTACACGGCTTCGCCTGGCTGAAGGACGAAGCCCTGCCGGCTGCGGAGGGTCGGCTGGCCGCCGACCACCGCAGGCGTGAGGGATTTTCCGCCGTCGTCGGCCTCGGCGAGATAAACACGCCCCGAGAGGTCTGCGAAGCGGACGCTGCCCGTGGAGCGGGCGACGGTCACGACGAGTGCGCTTGTGCGCAACGTGATGTCCTTGGACGTCTCGGCCGCCGTCCACGGGGTCCCGGAAGGACTGGCCACGACGGCGAGCGGATCGGTCGGCGGCAGCGTGGCGGACGGGCCGTAGGTCACCTCGACGATGTCGGGGGTGAACACGCGAAGGCGCAAGGTGCCTCGCTCGAGGCCCAGGGCGAGTCCGTCGCGTCACTTTTGGATG
>JAJYAR010000316.1 GCA_021779435.1 bacterium | reverse complement strand
TTCCGCTGCGGCGACCCCCGCAAAGCCGGCCGCGCCTGCAAAACCCGCCGAAAGCCGGGACCGGTGGGTGTTCTCGCTTCTTCCGAAGTCCTTCCAGACTAATCCGCGCATCGACATCACGGTGATCACCGAGGTCAGCGACGAGGGGAAGAAGCTTCCCACTCCGAGCCCGGCCGACCCCGTGTACTTCGAGTCCGTCGCCGGGGGCTTTCGTTCGATGGGAGCGATGCGGGGAACCCGGCCGGAGCAGTCCACCGCGGAGATCACGCGGCTGCTTTTCAAGTCGCTCGCCACGAGCGGCTACCTGCCCACCAGCAAGGGCCACCCGCCGACCCAGTTGATCGTTTACACGTGGGGCATCCATTCTCTGCCGGACGAGCCCGATCCGGAGAATCCGACCGTCTCCGCGAATGCAATGGCGGCGAACATCCTGGACCGCGCGGCGCTGGTCGGTGGCACGAAGTTCGCGAACCAGCTCACCACGCTGTTCAACCAGACCAATGATCAGCACATGCTGCAGATGAAGACGCAGTTCGATGCGGCGAGCGGCATGGATCAGGTGAACGAGATCCAGGGCACCAACGCTGACTTCTTCAACCCGGTCGAGCTGTTCAAGCGCAGCAACGTCGACAACGAGTTCCTCGTGGATCAGGCGTCGAGCGATGTCTATTACGTCGTGGCGTCGGCGTACGACTACGCCTCCGTCACCGCGAACCATCGCGTGCTGCTCTGGCGCACACGGATGACGGCCGCTGCCATCGGTGTTTCACAGACACAAAGCCTGCCAACGGTGATCACGGCTGCCGCGCCGTACTTCGGCAAGGACATGCCGGAGCCGCAGATCCTTTCGAAACGGTCGGTGCGCGACGGGCATGCCATCATCGGCGATCCCACGCTCGTCGAGCCGCTCGAGCGCATGCCGGAGCCGCGAAAGACGAAGTAGCCGGCGCGCGCGGATGCGTCGCGCCGCCCGGTGTTGCCATCCGCGTCCGGAGTTCCCCATCGTTCCGGCTCCATGCTTCAGCTCCCAGGCCGGGCCTGCGTCGCCATCACGCTTGGCCTGTTAGGACTTTTCGGCGGCGCCGCGCGTGCGGCGGAGCCCGGGCCGGCGTGGGCGGCGGTGGACAGCGATCTCCCGCAGGACCCTCTTCTCATCGACGAAACGCTGCCGAACGGGCTTCGCTATCTCATCCTTCCGAACGCGGAGCCGAAGGACCGGGTGTCCCTGCGGATGCTCGTAGCGGCGGGCTCGCTTGTGGAAAACGACGACGAGCGCGGACTCGCCCATTTCGTCGAGCACATGGCGTTCCGCGGCACCCGCGAGTACCCGAACGGCAGGATGGCGGAGACGCTCCAGCGGCTCGGAATCGCCTTTGGACCGGACAGCACCGCGTACACCGGCACCGATCACACGATCTATCACCTCGAACTGCCGGACGCGACCGCGGCGACGTTGCGCACCGCGCTCCATGCGTTCCATGAATATGCCGGCAGCGTGACCTTCGCCCCCGAGCTCATCGAACGGGAACGGGGCGTCGTCCTGAGCGAGATGGCGACCCGCGACACGCCCGAATCGCGGGCAAGAACGTTCAACCTGGAGCTGCTCTGGCCCGAAGCCCGCGATGTCCGGAGGAACCCGATCGGCGATGCGTCGCAGATACGCAAGTTCACGCGCGAGCAGTTCGTCGCCTTCTACGATGCGTGGTACCGTCCGGAGCGGATCGCCCTCGTCGTCGTCGGCGCAGCGGACCCCGGCCGAGTGAGGAAATTGATTCAATCGGAGTTCGGCCAGCTCGCGCCGCGCGCACCCGCCCGGCCCGCACCCGACGATCTGATCGCCGCCGACTGCGCGCCGCCGAACGTCGGCGTGTTTCGTCATCCCGACATCATCGGGCTCTGGCTCGGTCTGGAGAAGGCGATCCACTCTCCCACCGCTCCCGACCGACACGCGGCCCGCGTGCAGCGGCTGCATCGAGCGCTCGCGTTCGCAATGTTCGAAATCCGGCTGAAGAAGCTGGCCGACGAGGGAAAGACGTCGTTCGTCGATCCGAACACCGGCATCGGGCCCGCATTCCGCGATTGGGAACTCGCATCGGTCGGCGTCAACGCCCGCGTCGCCGAATGGAAGGCGGCAACCGTGGAGCTGGAGATGGAGCACCGCAGGGCCGTCCAGTTTGGTTTCACCGCGGCCGAACTGCAGGAGGCGAAGAACGTATTCAAGATGCAGTATGAACAGGCGGAGCGAAGCGCCGCCACCCGCCCCTCCCCCTGGCTGGCCCAGCAACTGGTCGGCACGCTGCTTCAGGGGGCCGTCTTCACCACCCCGGCCGCGGCCAGGAGCGATCTCGCGCAGGACCTCGAAGCCGCGCAGCTTTCGGATTGCCTCCGAGAGTTTCGCAGCGTCTGGACCGACCGATCTCCGTCGGTCTTCGCCTCCGCGAACGCCGCCTTCGAGGTGAACCGGCAGGAGATCGCCGACGTCTTCAATGGAAGCAGGCGGAGCGCCGTCACGAAACCGGCCGAGGCCGCAGTGCCTCCGTTCGCGTACACGGACTTCGGCCCCGCCGGCACGCTGGTCCGGGATGAGAAACTCGAGGATCTCGACGTGCACCTGGCGGAATTCGCCAACGGGGCTCACCTGAACTTCAAGGCGACCCAGTTCGATGCCGACACCGTGGAGCTCCGTGTCCGCGTCGGAAACGGAAAGCAGTCCCAGCTGCTTTCACGTCCCGGACTGGATACCCTTGCCAACGCCGCGACGATCGCCGGCGGCGTGGGTCGCCATACGGGCACCGAGCTCAACGAGATCCTGAACGGGCACGCCCTCGGGCTCGTGTTCCAGGTCGACTTCGACACCTGCCTCTTCGCCGGGCGTTGCGCGCCGCGCGAGATGGACCTGCTGCTGCGGGTCATCGGTGCTTTCCTTTCGGACGCGGGTTTCCGGCCGGAGGCGATGCGCAAGGCTCGCCCGCAGTTCGGGTCCATCATCGCAAACCTCCTGGCCACGCCTTCCGGCCCGATCTCGATGTCGGCCCTGCGGGAAATGTACAGCGGCGATCCGCGGTTCGGAGTGCCGACGGGAGACGAGTTCATGGCCCGCGACATGGGAGAGGTCCGCGCCTGGCTCGAGCCTCAGTTTCGTGAAGGCCAGCTGGAAATCAGCATCGTGGGCGACACCACGTGGGCGGCGACGCAGGCCGCCGTCGCGCAAACACTCGGCGCGCTCCCCAAACGCGCCCCGCTCGTCGACGCAGCCCCCTTGCGTCCGGTGGAACTTGCCGAGAACCGCCGGGTGCTCCGCATGTATACGCTCAGCCCCAAGCTGCAGCAGGGCGCCATCGCCTGGTTCTGGCCGGCGACCGAGGTCGTGGACATTCGCGAGGAGCGTCGCTGCCACCTGCTCGCCGCGATCCTTGGGGAGCGCGTTCGCGTCAAGCTGCGCGAGGGCCTCGGCTCGGCGTACGTGAACGCCGTCGCGTTTTCCCGGAATGACGGATTCCGCAACGCGAACTTTTTCAGCCTCTACGCCGAGATCGCGCCACGTCAGTTGAACTCGGCGCTCCAGATTCTTCGCACCGAGGCCAGGGATCTCAGCACGAAGGGCCCAAGCGCCGATGAGTTCGAACGTGCCAGGCAGCCATACCTCCGCGCCATGACGGACGACGTGCGGACAAACGCCTATTGGGCGGGCACCGTGCTGGATGACGCGCAGCAGCGACCAAACCGGATCGAGGCAGCCCGCAACCGTGCGACGGACATCGCCTCAATCACCCGCGCCGACGTGACCCGGCTCGCGAAGAAGTACCTCAACCCTGACCTCGCGTACGAGTTCGCGACCGTGCCCATTGCTCCGACGATGAAATGAGAGGTTTTCGGCGCAGGAACACCGCAGGCCCCTGCTCCCACCGTAGGAGCAAATTCATTTGCGACCCGGCCTGGTCACGACGGCCTCACGGGCGGAACGGGCGGCCCCCTGATCTTCCAATCCATCGCAGATAAATCTGCTCCTACCGCAGACCTTCGTCCGCACCGTAGGAG
>JAJYAR010000315.1 GCA_021779435.1 bacterium | reverse complement strand
CAGTTGAACACGTAGTGCGGATACTTATCGATGTAATTGAAGTTCACCCGCATCGTCTTCAGCAGATACTCGCTGATTACTTGCGGAAACTCCCACCGCCACTGCGTATCCAGGTGCGCGTAGGGCACCACGAACAGCGTCGGCTCCTTAGTAATATCCGGCGTTTTCATCGTCTGGCCAAACGCGCAAGGCAGCGCACCGGCCAGCACAACAGTTACCAGCGATCGAACAAAGCAAGAAGACATAGGTTTTTCCCCGCCGAAGCCAGATCGGCGAGTCTTCTCGCATTCTATCTCTACTAGTGAGAAAACGTCCGTCTCGCCAGACGCAGCAGCGGCCTCAACACGTCGAGCGCCATCACCCAATCGTGCGGAATTTCCTCCAGCCCGTGCGTAGCGCCCCAAAGCTGGCCCGCAATCGCCGCCGTGCTGTCGCTGTCGCCGCTATGATTCGCCCCGGCGCAGACAGCCTCGGTAAACGAACGCGCCCGCAGAAAGGCAAACAGAGCGATCGCCAGCGCCTCGTCCCCCGTCCATCCGCCGCCCAGCGTCTCCACCTGTTCGGGAACGCCGCCGTGCCTCGGACTTTCGCTCGCTCGCGTCACCGCCTTTTTAATCGCGCCCAGCGTCTCCTCATGCCCCGGATAGTCGCGAAGAATCCCGCTGCTTCGCGCAATCACTTCCCCGCCCGGCTCGCCTGTGCCAATCCAGCTCACGCCGCCGGCGACGAAATGCACCATCGCCGCCACCACGCCCGCGCTCAAGTACCCGCTCGGATGTCCATGGGTCAGCGCCGCCGCCTCCGCCGCCATCTCAAACGCCGTCGGCGCACCCTCGCTTTCGCCAATCAATCCGAACGGCGCCGCCCGCATCACGCCACCACAGCCTTTCGAGTGGTTGATCGGCCTCTCCATCGTCCCTCCGCCGCCCACGCCCAGCGCCGAAAGGCACGTGTTGCCCGGCGCCCGCTCGGTCCACATCTCCGGTTGACGCACCAGCCAGCCCTCCGCCTCTTGCGCCGGCTTCGTCCCAACCTGCGTCTCATACCATTCCAGATACGCCCGCCGGATCGACGCGAGCATCTCCGGTTCCCCGAACTCAGCGCCCGCCGCCTTCCCGCGAATCATCCCTTCCAGGCTGAACAGCGTCATCTGCGTGTCGTCGGAAACCACCAGCTTGCCCCCGCGCAGTACCGGCGCCTGTATCCCGTCCTCGCCAAACCGCTCGCGGATCCTGTGCAGTCTCTCGAACTCTACCGCGTAGCCCAGCCCATCGCCCACCGCCCCGCCCACGAGGCACGCCAACGCGCGTTCCTCGAACGGCCGGTCCGCCCGCGCCGAAACCACCTCGCTGCACGCGCGAATATAGGCTTCCTGCGCCCCGGTCTGAATCGCCCGCGGCCACGCACGGCGAATTCTCCGGACCGCCTCCGCCGCGTCCTCCCCAAACTCCACCAGCAGCTTCGTCGCCACCATCCCCACCGGCGCCGGACCGCAAATCACAACCTTCCGGCCTCGCGCCAAATGCCCGCGCAGGCGCAGCCCAGAGTACGTCCACAAATCCTCAAACCGCTCGTCCGGCGCCTGGCCTTCTTTCACCGGCAAGCGGTGCCACTCCACGCCCGGCTCGGGCGCCCAACCGCCCGCCAACTCCTCTGCCGTTACCACCGCCGCCGAACCGAACACACGGATCGCTTCCGGATCGGCCTCCGCCGCCAACCCGATCTCGCCGCATCCCCGAATCTCCACTGCATCAATCTGCAAAGACCCTAGCCTGCCTCCAACTGCCATATGCAAACTTTATCACGTGCTACGATCAAACACGTATACACGATGATATGGTGCGCCAAGCTGCCGTACTCATCGTCTGCTCTACCCTAGGTATTAGCCAGAAAATCTCCGTCGTCGTCCCTACCTGCCGGCCTCCATATACTCGATCAGCCCCAGCAGCGCGCCCCAATGATAAAACCGGTCGCTGCTGCCCACATCGTCACCCTCCCCGGTCATCGCGTTGTAATTCTCATGCACATGACCCTTCTCCCGCCACTCACGCTCGAACAAATCGAGCGACTTACTCGCAAACTCCCGCCGCGCCTCCGGCACATCGTAATTCCGCAGCCCCAGATACACCAGGTAATTCATCGGACCCCAGATCCGCCCCCGCCAGTACTCCTGATCCCGGAACGCCGCGTCCGATCGCGAAATCGAAGGAATCACCCACTCGCCCCAAAACTCCTTCGGATTCAGCAAATGCTCCTTCACCATCCTCTGCGCCTGCCCGGCCGTCGCCGCTTTCGCCAGCATCGGATAAAAATTCGTCGGCGACATCCGATAACTGAACCGCCCCGTCGTCAAATCCCGGTTCAGGAACATCCCGGTCTTCTCATCCCACAGCTTCTGTATCTGCTTCCGGTACTTGTCCGCCCGCTCGCGCAGCTCCCGCGCCTCCGCCTCCTTCCCCAACACCTGCGCCATCTCCGCCAAAGCCTCGCAGTCCGCCACATACATACTTACTAACCCAACATCGGCCAGCTCCATCCTGCCCGTCGCCACATTGAACGGCGCGCCGTCGTACATCGGGCTGTTATCCAACCCCGACTCGAACTTCGCCCCCTGCAGCTTCCCCACCGACCCATCATCCGGATTGCCCGGCGCATTCTCAGCATCCGTCCCCCACACCAGAAACCCGTCCACGTCCCGATGCTCCGCCCACCAACGGTTCCACGCAAGCAGCGGCTCAAACGCATCGTGCAACAGCCACCGCTCGTGAAACTGCCGGTACAGCCCCAACACAGTAATCGCCCCCACCGGAGGCTCACTCCGGTCGAAGCTCTTCCATCCCCCCGTCCGCCCGAAATTCGGCACAAACCCCGCCGGCGTTGCCTCGCGCAGAATCTCCACCGCGTTCGCATACGCCAGGTCCCGGTCCACCACCGCCGCCAGCGACGCCGCAAAGAACGTATCCCAGTCGAACAGCACGTACCCGCCCCAACTCACCGACCACAGCCGGCTCACCGGCGTTATCACCCGCTCTTGCGACGGTTCGTATATCGTGTCCCACCCGAGCACTGTCTCAATCGCCTGCTTAACATCCCCCGCCGCCGGCTCCTGCCGCGCGAGAATCTCGCGAATCTCTTCCACGCTCCGCGCCGTCCCCGTACTTACTCCCACGGGCCCCGTAAAACTCGCCGCCCAGTAAGGTCCACTTACAGGCGCCTCGATCCCACTTACTTCCGTTCCCGTCCAATACGCCGTCACCTGCCGCCCCGGCGCGCGGAACTCGATCGTGCTGCCCTCCTTCGCCACGCTCCCCGCCCGGTCCCATAGAATCCCCGCCGAAATCACCAGCGCCGGCACGATCCTCCCCGGCGAACCCAGCGGCGTCGCCAGCATCACCAGGCCGTCCCCCGCGTGCGCCGTCTCCAACCGGAACTCATGCCCCCGCCACGAAACGCGAACGCTCGTGTACGACCCATTCCACGTCCGCGCCTCCGGAAACACGCTCTCGGCCCCTTTCCCCTGCCGCCCGATCAGCGGATCCGCCAGGAACGCGTCCGAGTTCAGGCTGCTCATACGCTTCAGCCCCACCCGAATCGTGAACCCCTCCGGCAGCAGCACGTGCGCCGCCACGCTCCGCACGTCCCACGTGTTCCACCCCCGCGCCAACCGCGCCTGCACCGCGCGATACTCCGCCGAACTCCCCGCCTGCGCCGCCGCGCACATCGCCAGCCCCAAAACAAGCACGCCAATCCGCATCCGAATCAGCCTATCAACGAATCCGCCTCGCCGTTTCACGCGTTCACAATTCGCCCCACTTTTTTCCGCGCCCTTCAAGCCACTCATCCGGCATCACTTCCCCGCCCGCCGCCGGCCCCACGCGCCCGTCCCGTGCACACCCCCACCTCTACACTCGAGACAAATGAAGAAAAAGGAATTCGTCCGCCGCGTAGCTCGCGAGTTGCAACTTACGCCCGCCGACGCCGCCGACCGCGTCGACACCCTCGTCAACGAAATCCGCCGCCGCACCCGCAAAGGCCGCGCCGCCACCATCC
>JAJYAR010000314.1 GCA_021779435.1 bacterium | reverse complement strand
GTCGACATCAAGGAGATACTCCTGGCCAACGAATCGGCCACCCTCGCCGAGATCATGACCGACCTCATCGTGAGTCTCGAACCGAGCCAGACCCTGCGCGAGGCCTACGAGCTCTTCCAGCGCTACGGCTTCAGGGCCGTGCCCGTCCTGGACTAGGCGAAGAAGAATCTCGGGGTCATCGTGTACAAGGATGTCATGGGGCTGAAGCACCGCTTCGTCGCGTAGCTTCGAGCGCTCGACCGAAGGCGACGCTCGGGCGCCGGGCATCAATGCACCAGGGCACCGGGCACCCGCGGTACCAGGGCGCCGGGCACCCGGCGCCGGGCTGGAATTGGGGCCCGGAAGGCGCTACGTTGATGCAATGCGCATACTCATCGTGGCTTTCGCGCTCGCCGCCGCCGGATCGTACGCCCAGACGACCACGGCCGAACTCCGTACGGCCATAGTGAGCACCGCCCTGGCTCTCAAGGGCGTGCCCTATGTCTACGGCGCCGAGTCCCCGCCCGAGGCGCTCGATTGCTCGGGCCTGGTCCAGTACGTGTATCGGAAGGCCGCCGACCTCAAGATACCCCGGAACTCGCGGCAGCAGTGGGCCGCGGGTCGACCCGTCGCGACGAGCCGAGCCGAGCCCGGCGATGTCTTCGTGTTCGACACTTCGGGCAGCGGTCCCAGCCACGTGGCGCTCTATCTCGGCGACGGCTCCATCATCCAGGCCGTCTCCGAAGGGCCGCAGACCGGGGTCATCGTCTCCTCGATGAGCGAGCGCTATTGGGCGACCGCCTTCATGGGAGCCAGGTCCTTCCTGAGCGAGCCCTCGGGCGCGGCGACATCCGGTTCGACCGCGCCGGCCGTCGCCGCTGCGGCGCAGGCGGCCGGCGCGGCGACGCCTCCTGCCGCGGCGCAGGCGACGGTCCAGCCGGGGGTAGCCGCTGCCTCCCCGGCATCCCCGAGCGGCGCGGCGCCGGAACGGCTCAAGCCGGAACCGTCCCTCGGCCAAGCCGAGCGCGGCGCCGCCGTGCCCGCCGCCGGCCCGGCCGACTCGGTCCCCGTTTCCGAGATCGGCTTCGAGCTGGGCGCGCGCCCTTCGGTGGTGACCGACAGGATACCGACGGCCGTCGGCTCCATGCTCGCCTTCACGATCACGAACCGCAGCGGCGCGAAGGGGAAATTCCTGATCGACTTCTACAAGGACAACGTCGATTTCCGCAAGATCGTCCCGATCAAACACGCGGAGGTCTCGATCGACTCGGGCGGCCATTACCGCCTCGAGCCCGTGCTCTTCGACGAGCCCGGCCGCTACCGGCTCAACGTCAAGACCGCCGGCAACACGCAGCTCATGCAGCGCTCCTTCGAAGTGGTCAGCATCGGCAAGGGTGGAGCCATCCAGGCCTTCACGGGCCAGGCCGCACCCGCCGCGGCCCTGCCCGCAGGCACGCCCATCGTGAAAGCCGGGCTCATCGTCGGCTCGGAGCCGCCCGAACGGGGCGGCAGCATCCGCGCGGCCCTCGGTTCAGCCATCCTCCTCCGCGTCGCCAACGGCACGCCGATCGAGCGGGATCTCGAGTTCCTGCTCTATCGTATCGCCGAAAGCGGCGAAGGCAATCTCGTCCTGGCCGACGAGCGGGCTCATCTGCCCCCCGGCGGATGGATCGAGCTGTCACCGGTGCTGTTGCCCGAAGCCGGAGCCTACCGCTTCGTCGTGAAGTCGAGCGGCAACGACCTCCTGCTCGAAAGGACGATCCTCGTCGACGCGGCTCCCTAATTCGAAGGCCCTGGGCCGCGGTGCGGCCCGCAGGCCTGCCGCGGAAGCAGGGAAAGCACTCGGGCGAAGGTTCCAGACGCCGAAAACCTCCGGCCGTCCGGGCTGCGCCTTCCGCGCCCGCCACCGGGCCTCCGCGTAAGCCCACCCGGGCTGAGCGACCGCATCCGTCCAGGCTGCGCTTCCGCTCCCGCCCGCATTCCATGGTGTCGCACAACTTCTGCCGACCCGTGCGGCTCCCGTGCGCGCGGCGCCGGTCCGGAGACCCGGCTATTTGAGGTGCGCGAGATCGAAGCCCGGGATCGAAAGTTTTTTCTCGACCCAGGCCGTCAGCCGGTTCACGATGAAAATGAGGATGAGGTAGACGGCGCCCACGAAGAGGTAGGAGGGAAGGTACATGAACTTGTCGGAGGCGAGAAACTGCATCTGGGCGAAGAGTTCGGGCACCGCGATGATGTAGGCCACCGAGGTGTACTGGATCAGGTACACGATCTCGTTGGAGAGGGCGGGTATGGCGAACCTCAGCGCCTGCGGGAAGAGGATGAGCCGCACGGTCTCCATTTTCGAAAGGCCGATGGAGTAGGAGGCCTCGAGCTGTTCGCGCGAGATGGCCAGGAAGCCGCCTTTCAGGTATTCGGCCTGGTAGGCCGAGGAGTTGATGACGAAGCCGATGACGGCCGCGGTCATGGGGTTGAATCTGACGCCGAGCGAGGGCAGGCCGTAGAAGATGAAGAAGAGCTGGACGAGCATCGGCGTTCCGCGCACCACCGTGATGAAGCCCTTGCAGAGCTGCTTGAGGACGCCGTTCCCGTACAGGACGCCGACGACGAGGGGAACCGCGAGGGCGAAACCGAGCACGGCGGCCCAGGCGGTCAGCTGGAGCGTCAGGGAGAGCCCTCCCAGGATGTCGGAGGATCGGTGGATCACGACGGTGAAGAAATCCGTCGTCTGGGTCCAGGTACTCTGAAGGGCCGCCCCGAATTGCGCCACGACGCCCATGCCCGCCCCTACGCCCGAGCCTTGGCGCCGGACTTCTCGGTCTCGCCGTACAGCTGCGTGATCTTGCCCAGGAATTCCTTGGTCCGCGGATGCTGCGGATTGTTGAACATGTCGGAGGGCGGCCCTTCCTCCAGGATTTTCCCGTGTTCCATGTAAATGATCTCGTCGGCGACGGACTTCGCGAAGCCCATCTCGTGGGTGACGCAGATCATCGTCATGCCGTTTCGGGCCAGGTCCTGCATGACCGTCAGCACCTCCCCGATCAGTTCAGGATCCAGGGCCGAGGTCGGCTCGTCGAAAAGCATGAGGATCGGGTCCATGGCGAGGGCGCGGGCGATGCCCACGCGCTGCTTCTGCCCGCCCGAGAGCTGGGCCGGGTATTTGTCCCCATGGTCCTGCATGCCCACCCGCGACAGCTCGAACATGGCCTTGTCCATCGCCGCCTTCCGGCTCATCTTCTTGACCTGGACCAGACCGAGCGTGACATTGTCGATCGCCCTCAGGTGGTTGAAGAGCGCGAAGTGCTGGAAGACCATGCCGATCTTCTGCCGTATGGCGACGAGATTCGTCTTCGCGGCGGTCACGTCGCGCCCCTCCAGGAAAATGCGCCCTCCGTCGGGAGGGTTGAGCATGTTGATGCAGCGGAGCATCGTCGATTTTCCGGTGCCCGAGGGGCCGATGACGACCTTGACCTCGCCCTTGTCGAGGGAGAAGGATACGCCGTCGAGCACCTTCAGCTTGCCGAAGGATTTTTCGATGCCCTCCACCCGCAGTATAGCCTCGCCCATGCGCACCTTTCCTTTATCGATCGGCCGCCGGCTGTGGAGCGAAAGGTCACGGTCACGGGGATCGGCTTCGACCCGCCGGGCGCCGCGGACTTCCGGGTGGCGTACGCGCCGGGGATGGTCGTGGACCGCGAGGACGGGACGACGCTCCGCTACCGCGACGGGGTCCGCCACCACTACGTCAGCAGCCTCGCGACCGTCGAGACCGCCGCGGCCCATGCCCGCGGGGTGCCGGTGGCGATCGACAACACCTATGGCGCCGGACTGCTGTTCGACGCCTTCGCTGCGGGGTGCGACCTGTCGATCCAGGCGCTGACCAAATATCAGGGCGGGCATAGCGACGTGCTGATGGGGTCGGTCGCAACTCGCGATCCCGCCATCGCCAAGCGGATCGACCGGAGCTTCAACCTGCTCGGCCTCAACGTCTCGCCCGACGATTGCGCGCTGGTGCTGCGCGGCCTCAAGACGTTTCCCTTGCGAATGGAACGGATCGGCCGAAGTGCCCTCCAG
>JAJYAR010000313.1 GCA_021779435.1 bacterium | reverse complement strand
TCTCGAGCAGAGAATGATAGTAAGGCGCCAGCGACGCCTGCGCCTGCTCCCGGCTCACGCCCGGTTTCAGGCGCCCAAACGCGTTCACCCAGCTCCACCGCCGGTCCTTCATGCCGTTCCACAACGGCGTCACCCATTCCTTCATCGTCACGGGCACAAAAACCTGGCTGATGTGGCCCAACTCAACGCCGTCAAAGCCCGGCTGAGCCACGCCGATCACCGTATAGTTATGCCCGTTCAGCAGAATCGTTCTGCCGAGCACGGACCGGCTTTCCCCAAATCGCGTCTGCCAGTAGTCGTAGCTCAGCATCGCCACGGGATGCGCGTTCGGTTTGTCGTCGTCTTCTTCCCGGATTGTCCGCCCAAGTACGGCTTTCACGCCCAGCACGGGAAAGTACGTGCCCGAAACCAACTCACCGCTGACGCGCTCCGTGCGCCCGCCGGCGGTGAGGCTGAAATCGTACGGGAAGCGGCAGAACATATCGCTGAAAACCTGGTTGTGATGCCGGATGTCGTCGTACAACGGAAAGGACACGGCGTTCATGCCCCAGTTGCTGCCGTAGTTGTCGCCGTGCCGGGTCAGCAGCACGAGTTGCTCGGGGTGCGACACGGGCAGCAGACGCAGCAGCATCTGGTCGAGCAGGGTGAAAATCGCCGTATTCGCGCCGATGCCAAGCGCCAGCGACAGGATCGCCACGGCCGTCAGCACCGGGGACTTCTTCAGCGTGCGCAGCGAAAAACGAATGTCCTGCCCGAGTGTCTTCATTGCTTCCCTTGCCTCAGCCTATACGGTAATTACGCAGCCCAAGCCGGAATCGATCCGGGAAAAGCATCTCAGGGGACACTACCTTGCGGGGCAGGGAAGGTTACGAACCGCCAGAAAACAAACGAACCCGCCCTCGACAGCGTTTTCCAGAGGGCTGTCGCGGGCGGGCCCGGAGAATTACCCGGAAAAATCCGCTACCGGGTCGGCACCGGCTGCAGATTGCGGCTCGAGATGATGCGATCGATCATGCCGTAGTCCAGAGCCTGGTCCGGCTCCATGATGTAGTCGCGATCGACGTCGCGCGCCACCTTATCCACTGGCTGCCCGGTCGCGTTGGCAAGAATGCCATTGAGGTTCTCGCGCATGCGCAGAATCTCTTTCGCGTAGATGTCAATGTCGGCGGCCTGGCCCGCCAGTCCGCTCATCGACGGCTGATGAATCAGAATCCGCGAATGCGGCAGGCTGTACCGCTTCCCTTTGGTGCCGCAGGCAAGCAGCACCGCGGCCATCGACGCCGCCTGTCCAACGCAGTAGGTCACGATGTCCGGCTCGATCAGGTTCATCGTGTCCAAAATCGCCAGACCCGCAGTGATCGAACCACCCGGCGAATTGATGTACAGCGAAATGTCTTTTTCCGGGTCTTCGGCGGCCAGAAACAGCATCTGCGCAATGACGAGATTCGCGACGTTGTCATCAATCGGCGTGCCAAGGAAAATGATGTTCTCCTTCAGCAACCTCGAATAAATGTCAAAGGCGCGCTCTCCCCGGCTTGTCTGCTCCACCACCATCGGGACCAGCACGGAATTATTCATAACTTCTGACTCCTTTTCAACCAACGACGCACTCAGCGAACCCCACAAAAACCATGATACGCAACGCGCGGCCCCGGGCCGCTACTTGCGAGGCTGGCTCGACGGCGGCACCATGCCGTTCATGCGCATATAGGTCACCAGGTTCCCGTAATGTTCAAACGTGTGGCCTACGTTGAAGTCCAGCACGCCCAGCTTGGTCATCTTCATGCCGAAGAAATTCACGGTCTGCGCCGCTGAGCCATCGGACATTCCCGCGTACGTCGCTTCGCAGTAGGCAAACGCTTCGTTCAGCGCTTTGGTGATCGCTTCTTTCGTCGTCGCGGATTTTTCCACGTCCTTGCGCACCATGTGGCCCTCCTTCACCGGACCGCAGAATTCGTACTGGCTGTCAGCCACATGCGCGAGAAGTTGACCCATCGTCCGCACGCCATCCACCGGCTTGTAACTGTACTTGTCCGCCGGCACCATCGCCGCCGTCCGCACAATATCGTCCTTGACGATCAGGAAGAGTCTTTTCGAACTCGCCACCATCGGATCGGCGGGCGCCGCCGATTGCGCCCAGGCAGGCGCGGCAATAAGCGCGGCAATCATAAGTTTTCGCATCGGTTCTCCTTTGAGCGCACAGCGCGAGGCGCGGTGTCGACCAAACAGCTTCGCTTCAGTGTACTTCACGCGGCGCCTCCGCACTCCTCGACCCATGGCTCCTTGCCGCTCGATGCGTACAATAGAAGTCCATGGCTCGCGAATTCACATTGACGCCGCATGAGGTTCCGCGTGTCGAGACGGGCCTCCGGCGCATCGTTACGCCGCTTCCGGCGCCCGCTTCGCTCGACGTTCTGGCCGCGTTGCGCCGGCACGAGCCGCGCGCCATGCAAGGCCAGCCTCCTATTGTCTGGGACCGCGCCGAAGGCTTCCAGGTGTACGACAACTCCGGAAACTGCTGGATCGACTGGTCCTCCGGCGTCCTCATCACAAACGCCGGTCATGGCCGCCGCGAAATCCGCGACGCCATCGCCGCGCACGCAAATTCCGGCCTACTAGCCACATATGCGTTCGCCAATGAAACCCGCGCGCGCTTGCTCAGCCGCCTTTCCGGCCTCCTTCCGCCGGAACTGAATAGAATCTTCCTCCTCACCACCGGCTCCGAGACTGTCGAATGCGCCATCAAACTCAGCCGCATGCACGGTCTTCAATCGGGCGGACGCGGCAAGAAGGTCATCGTCTCGTTCCAGGACGCCTTCCACGGACGCACTCTCGGCGCCCAGCAGGCCGGCGGCATTCCGGACCTGAAAACCTGGATCGGCAATCTTGACGCCGCCTTCGTTCAGGTTCCGTTCCCCGACGGCTACCGCAACACGGAAGTTTCATTTGACGCGTTCCTCCGCCGTCTTCAGGAACAGGGCGTCGAGGCGAACACCATCGCCGGGGTCGTCGCCGAAACCTATCAGGGTGGCAGCGCCGCCTTCGCCGACAAGACGTTCATGAAAGCCCTGCGCCAGTGGTGCACCGGCCACAAAATCGTCCTCACCCTCGACGAAGTACAGGCCGGTTTCGGCCGCACCGGCACGATGTGGGGCTTCGAGCACTATGGCATCGTGCCGGACCTCGCCCTCTTTGGCAAAGGTATTTCCAGCTCTCTGCCGGTGGCCGCGGTCGCCGGCGCCGCTTCCATCATGGACCTCGCCGCCCCAGGCACCATGAGTTCCACCCATGGCGGCAATCCTGTTTGCTGCGCGGCCGCGCTCGCCTCCATCGATCTCATCGTGAAAGAAGGCCTAGTCGACGCGGCACGCTCCCAAGGCGCGTTCCTACACGAACGCCTGCGCGCCATAAAAGATCGTTTCCCCTGCATCGGCGCGGTGCTGGGCCTCGGCCTCGTCGCGGGCGTCCATTGTGTCCGCCCGGGCACGAAGGACCCGGACGCCAACCTCGCTTGGACCGTCGTCGAGCGCTGCTTCGAAAAAGGTCTGCTCATGTTCGCGCCCGTCGGCCCCGGCGGAGCCACCGTCAAGATCTGCCCCCCGCTCAACATATCGCGGGAAGCCATCGACGAAAGCACCGCGGTCTTTGAAGAGGCCGTCGCCGAATGTGTCGCCGCGCGTTCGAGGGAGGCCCACGCCTCGTGATGCGCGCCGCCGTCATCGGCGCCGGCATGATCGTACACGACCAACTCCTGCCGTCGCTCTATCATCTCCAGCGTCTTGGCTTTGTTGGCGAAATCGACATCTGCGCCACCCGCCCCCGCTCGGTGGCCGCGCTCGCCAACGCGCCGGCGCTCCAAACGGCGTTCCCGGGCCACTCCTTCCGCCCATGGCCATCGCCCAACGAGCCCGATGAACCCCAGGCCGATCTTTATCTCAAACTGCTCGCCGCCTTCGTCAAGCTCGACCGCTATGACGGGCTGCTCGTCGTGCTCGATGAAATGGTCAACCTCTACAAGCTGACCAATGCGCAGGCGCGTAACTCCAACTATGAGCAA
>JAJYAR010000312.1 GCA_021779435.1 bacterium | reverse complement strand
GCCAGACGGTGCCGATCTGATCGTAGCCGGGCGTGCGCGAATCCACGATCCGGCGGGCGATGTTAAGGTGCGCCTCGGCGTCGCCGATGTCGAGGGTCCAGCCGTGCCCGCCGATGATGCGCAGAGCAAGGAAGGCGGCGGCGATGAGCGCGAGCGCTACGGCAAAAGGGGCCGCGGCGCCGCGAGGCCCGGGGCGGGCCACTAGAACTCCGTGAACTCGCGGAATTCGTTGAATCGCCGATCGATCTCCCGGCGGGTGAGGGTTCGGAAGCGATCGACTCCGAAGCGCTCGCAGCAGAAGCTTCCCATCACGGAGCCGTAGACGGCGGCCCGCGCGAGTTCACGGCGGTCAATGGATGCCTCGTCCGGAGCCATGCCCTGGCTGGCGAGATAACCGGTGAACCCGCCGGCGAAGCAGTCGCCGGCGCCGGTCGGATCGAACACGTTGTCGAGAAGATAACCCGGGGCGACGAAGTGAGAATCCCGGCGGAAGAGCATGGCTCCGTATTCGCCGCGCTTGATGACGAGCGTTTCCGGGCCCATGCCGAGGATGGCATCGGCGGCTTTGCGGAGATTGTAGTGGCCGGAGAGTTCGCGCGCTTCGCTGTCGTTGATCAGCAGGAAGTGCCACTCGCGGATGGTTTCGAGGAGTTCGTCGCGATAATCCTTGATCCAGTAATTCATCGTGTCGCCGCCGACGAGGCGCACGCCGTTCATCTGCGCACGGACGGAACGCTGCAGCGCCGGCTGGATGTTGCCGAGCAGGAGGTAAGGCTGGCCGCGGTAGCTGGGCGGAATTTTGGGATCGAACTCGGCGAAGACGTTGAGGTCGGTGCGAAGGGTCGTGCGCTCATTCATGTCGCGCGAATAGACGCCGGACCAATAAAACGTTTTGCCGGGTTTTTGTTCCAGGCCCTCGAGGCCGATTCCGCGCGAGGCAAGCAGTTCATGATCCTCGCCGGAGAAGTCGTCGCCCACAACGGCGACGATCTTCGGCGGCGTGAAATAGCTGGCCGAGAGCGCAATGTAGGTCGCGGCGCCGCCGAGGATGCGGTCCACGCGCCCGTGAGGGGTTTCGATTCCGTCGTAGGCCACCGAGCCTACCACTACCAATGACATCCTTCCATCTTAGCGAAGGGGTTCATTAGAATGAAAGAAGTGGATCCATGCCGAATTTTCACATTTTCCCGGATGGAATTCTTCTGCTGGTGAGCCTCGCCTCGCTGGCGGCGATCACCGCGGCGCTCAGGCGGACGGGCAGGTTCCGCGAATCGAAGGCTTGGCGCGTCCGGCTGGCCGCCGCGAGCCTGATGGTGTCCGCCCTGTACCTGGCCGGCTATCTGTCGATTTCAGCCCGCGTCGCCCGGCACTTCCCGGCAGACGTAGTCCCATGGATGCAGGCGTCCGCGTTGATTTTGTCGATGGTCTCGGTGGGTACCTGCGTAGCCATGGGAGCGGTGGAATTGTTGAAGCGGACGCGGCTGGGAGAGGCCGCCGACCCCGAGCGGCGGGCGTTGTTCCGGGTTGCGTGCGGCGCGGTTCTGGCCTCGCCGGTGGCGGCCACGAGCTTCGGAATTCTGCGGTGCAACGATATCGGGTTGAAGGAAACGCCGATCGAGATCCCGGGTCTACCGGCGGACCTTCACGGACTGCGCATCGCGCAGCTTACCGACATTCATCTGAGCGCGTTTCTCAGCGAGAGCGACCTCGAGCGGGCTGTCGACATGATCAACGGCCTGCGGGCTCAGATCACGCTGGTGACCGGCGATCTCATCACCCGCACCGGAGATCCGTTAGACGCGTGTCTCAAGCAAATCCGGCGCCTGCGCGCCGACGCGGCCGTGCTTGGCTGTCTGGGGAATCACGAGATTTATACGCGCACGGAGAACTACGTGACGGCTGAGTGCGCGCGCATGGGGATCGACATTCTGCGAACACAGAAACGCCTGCTTCGCTTCGGCGCGGCGAAGGTGAACGTTGGGGGCGTGGATTACCAGAAGATGCATGAGCCGTATCTGACCGGCGCCGGCGCGCTCACCGAGCCCGGCGCGCTGAATATTCTTTTGTCGCACAACCCCGACGTGTTTCCGGTGGCGGTGAGCCAGGGCTGGGATCTGACCATCGCGGGACATACGCATGGCGGACAGGTGAATGTAGAAATTCTGGACTCGAACATCAATCTGGCGCGGTTCTTCACGCCCTACACGCGCGGACTCTATTGGATGGAGGGGAGCGCCGCGTTTGTGTCGGCGGGCATCGGCACGGTGGGCATGCCGGTCCGGCTCGGCGCGCCGCCGGAAGTGAATCTGTTGACATTGCGAGCTTCAGGGGCTCCCAAACCGATTGCGAGCGCACGGGCGGAGCAGTGCGCTTCCTGATTCTCAGCGACATCCACGGCAACTGGGAAGCGCTCGAAGGGGTGCTCGCGTCCGCGGAAGGACGCTGGGACCGCGCGGTCTGCTGTGGAGACCTCGTCGGATACGGCGCCGACCCCAACGCCTGCGTCGATTGGGTGCGGGATAACGTTTCCCCCGTGATTCGCGGCAATCACGACCGCGCCTGCGCCGGGATCGAGGATCTGGAGTGGTTCAACCCGATCGCCCGCGCGGCCGCGTTGTGGACGCAGGAGGCGCTGACGAGCGAGAACGCGGAGTATCTGCGCGCGCTTGCCAAGGGTCCGGCCGAACTGGGGGAGTTCGCGATGGTACACGGCTCGCCGCTCGACGAAGACGAATATGTCGTTGGACTCGAGGAAGCCCGGGAGTTGGCAAGTTACCTGCCGGCGCCCCGATGCTTCTTTGGGCACACACATATCCAGGGCGGTTTCGAGTACCGGCGGAACAACCTGCGCGCGCTTGTGGGCAGCGACCGCATCACGACGCTCGACCGCGACAGTTGGTACTTCCTGAACCCCGGCTCGGTGGGTCAGCCGCGCGATGGAGACCCTCGCGCGGCCTATGCTCTGTACGATTCGGACGAGGACCGCGTGGAGTTGGTGCGCACGCCGTACAACATCTTCGAGGCGCAGAGGAAAATTCTCGAGGCAGGGTTGCCGGAGCCGCTGGCTCTGCGGCTGGATATCGGGATGTAAGCGAGGCGCGGGTGCGAGGGAGCGCGCCGCTTCCCCGCTCCCGCGGCTCGAGGGTTTTTTACAACTTCACCGTGACCGTCTTGATTTCGGTGTAGTTCTGCAGGCCGTATTCGCCGAGTTCCCGCCCGATGCCGGACTGCTTGAAGCCGCCGAACGGCGCCGCGGCGTCGAAGACGTCGTAGCAGTTCACCCACACCGTGCCGGCGCGGACGCTGTTGGCGACGCCGAGCGCGTTGGTGATATCGCGGGTCCAGACCGCGGCCGCCAAGCCGTACATCGTCTTATTGGCGCGCTGCACCACTTCGTCGACGCTCTTGAACTTGATGATGCTCATCACCGGGCCGAAGATCTCCTCCTGGGCGATCTTCATTTCGTCCCGCACGTCGGCGAAAACGGTGGGCTGGATGAAGTAGCCGCGCTCGCCTACGCGCGCGCCGCCGGCGACGAGTTTCGCGCCCTGCTTTTTCCCGCTCTCGATGTAGCCCATGACCTTGTCGAACTGGTCCTGGTCCACCTGCGGGCCTTGCTCGGTTTTGGGATCGAACGGATCGCCGACGGTGCGGCGGCGGGCGCGGGCCGCGCTACGCTCGACGAATTCGTCGTAGATCTTCTCTTCAACGAAGAGCCGCGAGCCCGCGCAGCAGCACTGGCCCTGGTTGAAGAAGAGGGCGAAGTGGCAGCCTTCGATGGTCTCTTCCATGCCGGCGTCGGCGAAAACGATGTTGGGGCTTTTTCCGCCAAGTTCGAGGGTGACGCGCTTCAGGTTGGACTGCGCGGCGGCCTCCATGATGAGTTTGCCGACTTCGGTGGAGCCGGTGAAGGCGACCTTGTCGACGTCCCAGTGCCGCGCGAGCGCCGCGCCGGCGGTGGGGCCATAGCCGGGCAGGATGTTGAGCACGCCTTCGGGGTAGCCGGCTTCGAGGGCCAGTTCCCCGACTCGAAGCGCGGTGAGCGGAGTCTGTTCGGAGG
>JAJYAR010000311.1 GCA_021779435.1 bacterium | reverse complement strand
GTTTGCGCAGCACTCGCGCGTACCGGTCATCAACGGGCTCACCAACGAATTCCATCCCTGCCAGATCCTCGCGGACATTTTCACGTTCCTCGAGCACCGCGGCAGCATCTCCGGCCATACCGTGGCCTGGATCGGCGACGCCAACAACATGGCATACACCTGGCTGCAGGCGGCGCAACTCCTCGGATTCACCGTGCACGTATCAACGCCGCCCGGGTATGCCCTCGATGCGGGTCTCGCCCCGGCCGGCGCCCACTGCAAGGTCTTCGACGATCCGGTCGAGGCGGCCCGTGGCGCGGATCTGGTCACGACCGACGTCTGGACCAGCATGGGCTTCGAGGCCGAGAACGAAACGCGCCGGCAGGCGTTCGCCCCCTGGCGGGTCGATGCCGCCGTCATGACCGCCGCCAACCCGGATGCCGTGTTCATGCATTGCCTGCCCGCCCACCGCGGAGAGGAGGTCGCCGCCGAGGTGATCGACGGCCCGCAGTCCGTGGTGTGGGACGAGGCGGAAAACCGGCTCCATGTGCAAAAGGCGCTGATGGAATATCTGCTGCTGGGGACGTCGGTGCAATAGCACCGACCACCCCCGCCCTCTCCCGCTGGCGGGAATGGCGGCAACCGCAGACCACCCCGATCCGCAAACATACCCTCGATCCTCCACTCACGTCCCATATGGCAACCAAAAAAGTGGCAACCAAAAAGGCATCTGCGGCGAAGTCCGTATCGCCGGTTTCGCGTACGACGGCCCAGGCAAGCTCCGCGGCCAAGCCGGTGAAAAAGGTCGTCCTCGCCTACTCCGGCGGGCTGGACACCTCCGTCATCCTCAAGTGGCTCCAGGACAAGTACGGCTGCGACGTCGTCACCTTCACCGCCAACATCGGCCAGGGAGAGGAACTCGAGCCCGCCCGCAAGAAGGCGCTGCAGCTCGGCATCCCCAAGTCCAGCATCTTCATCGAAGACCTGCGCGAGCCCTTCGTCCGCGATTTCGTGTTTCCGATGTTCCGCGCCAATGCGGTCTACGAGGGCGAGTACCTGCTCGGCACCTCGATCGCGCGCCCGCTGATCGCCCAGCGCATGGTGGAACTGGCAAAAAAGACCGGCGCCGACGCCATTTCCCACGGTGCGACCGGCAAGGGAAACGACCAGGTGCGATTCGAGCTGGGCGCCTACGCGCTCATGCCCGACGTCCGCATCATCGCGCCCTGGCGCGAGTGGGATCTGCTGTCGCGCGAGAAGCTGCTGCAGTACGCCGATGCGCACGGCATTCCGGTGGATTTCAAGAAACGCCGCGGCACCGCACCGTACTCGATGGACGCCAATCTGCTGCACGTTTCCTATGAAGGCGGCGTACTCGAGGATCCGGACTTCGAACCCGAGGAATCGATGTGGCGCATGACGGTGTCGCCCGCGAAGGCGCCCAACCGCCCGCAGACCATCGAGGTGGAATATCAGAAGGGCGACATCGTCGCCATCGACGGCAAGCGCATGACCCCGGCGGAAGTCCTCACCGAGCTCAACCGTCTGGGCGGGCGACACGGCATTGGCCGCCTGGACCTGGTGGAAAACCGCTACGTCGGCATGAAGTCGCGCGGTTGCTACGAGACGCCCGGCGGCACCATCATGCTCAAGGCGCACCGGGCAATCGAGTCGATCACCCTCGACCGGGAGGTCCTGGCGCTCAAGGACGACCTGATGCCGCGCTATGCGCGCATGATCTACAACGGCTACTGGTTCAGCCCGGAGCGGCGCCTGCTGCAGACCCTGATCGACGAGTCGCAGACGCACGTCAACGGTCGCGTCCGCCTCAAGCTCTACAAAGGCACGGTGATGGTCACCGGTCGCAGTTCCGCCAAGGACTCGCTGTTCGACGCCGCCATTTCGACCTTCGACGACGACCGCGGCGCCTATAACCAGGCCGATGCCGAAGGATTCATCCGCCTGAACGCCCTGCGGATGCGGATCGCGGCGCGACGCCGTCGGCGCTAGCACGTTCCGAGCAAGCGGCGGGACGCAGCCGCCGCTTGCTCAGGCGCCGACAATCCGCGGCTCCGGCTCGATCGACACGCCGAACTGCTGCCGTACCCGTTCCTGCACTTCCTGCGCCAGTTCCCAGACCTCCCGCCCGCTCGCTCCGCCACGGTTGACCAGCACCAGCGCCTGCTTCTCGAACACCCCGGCACGGCCGCGGGTGTAGCCTTTCAGGCCACAGGCGTCGATCAGCCAGCCGGCGGCCAGTTTGTAGCGTCCCCCCGCCAATGGATAGCTGACGAGCGAGGGAGCGCGCGCGAGCAGATCGGCGTGGACGTCCCGGGACACGATCGGGTTCTTGAAGAAGCTGCCCGCATTGCCGAGGATCGCCGGATCCGGCAACTTGCGGCTCCGGATTGCGAGCACCGCATCGAACACCTCCTGCGGGCCGGGCCGGGTCGCTCCGCGCGCACGCAGCTCCCGCTCCAGTTCCGCGTACCCCGCCACGGCCTCCCAGCGCCGCGGCAAGCGCAGCGTGACCGCAACGACGACGCGCCCCGGTCCTGCCAGCTCCGCGCCCAGCGCACCCGGCGCACCGGCATCGCGCTTGAACACGCTATCGCGGTATCCGAACCCGCACTCCTCGGGCGACAGTTCGTGCAGCACGTCGTGGCGTCCGTCCCAGACCGTCACGCTGTGGAGCCGTTCGGCCAGCTCGACGCCATACGCGCCGATGTTCTGGATCGGCGCCGCGCCGGCGGTGCCCGGAATGCCGGCAAGATTTTCCAGCCCGGGACGATCCGAATGCAGAAGCCGCGCCACCAGGCCGGACCAGTCCTCTCCGGCACCAACGCGAATGCGCCACGCGTCGTCGTCCCCATCCACCTCCTCCACGCCCCGGACCGCCATCCGGACGACCAGGCCCTCGAAATCCGATGCGAACAGGACGTTGGATCCTCCCCCCAGGATCAACCACGGCAGATCCCGCACCCGGGAATCCCGCCGCAGCGACCGCAAGGCGTCCACGGAGTCGGCAACTGCCATCCAGGCCGCCCGCGCCTCGGTGCCGAAGGTGTGGAACGGTTTCAGGGAGGCATGCTGTTGCAGAGACACCGACATCGCTTTCCTATCCGGACAGGGCATTCCAAGAGGCATGAATGGAGAATTCAAAGAAATGGGTCACGAAAATCCCCCTTATTAGGGATCCCATATTTGCGCGTCACCCGCGAAATGCCTATACTTTTTCGCATGAGCGCACTACCGAAACATTATGGCTTGAATGCCTACCCCGAGGTCGACGAGGAGCTGATCGCCGCTCCGCCGCCCTGGGTTCGGCCAGTTGCTGCACGCCCGTCCCATCCGGCGACCAAGAGCCCGGCGCCGGCCACCGGTTCCACGGCGGGCGCCGCAGCCGCTGGCGAGAGCGTCCGCCCGGACATGTCGGTGCTGGAGACCAAGCACCCGGCAATCGCCAAGGCCGTTGTCGTGCTGTGGGGATCGCGGGAGATGAACGAGTACCTCACCCAACTCTGCCTGGGGGACGGCATTGAACCGATCGACCCGGATGCCATGTCGGACCTGATGCTGCTGTCGCGCATCCATCATTCGGTCGTTCCCAACCACCCCAACCCGCATTCGATGGCGGCGCTCTATGACGGCAGCGTCGCCCTGCACGCCCCGAAAACGGCAACGGGCCATGCCGGGATCGGGCCGCGCCGCGCGCCGGTCTCGGCCTTGCACCGGCGCTGATCCCGCCGCCCCCGGATCCGCGCGATCGCGATCCGGCCCAATTCCGGCCCGCAGCGGCACAAAAAATTACGGGGCCCGGAGGCCCCGTAATTTTTTTCCACGCCCGCGTTACTTGCCGAGCAGCGCGCGCGCCTCGGCGGCGACGCGATCCGCAGTCAGACCAAAGTACTTGAACCGCTCGCCTGCCGGCGCCGATTCGCCGAACCGGTCGATTCCGACGACGCGGCCGTTCTCGCCGACGTAGCGGTACCACGGATTGCTCACACCCGCCTCGACCGCAACGCGCGGCAGGCCCTCACCCAACACGCTCTTGCGATACGCCGCGTCCTGCTGCTCGAACACCT
>JAJYAR010000310.1 GCA_021779435.1 bacterium | reverse complement strand
CCGCCTTGAGCCCGGCTCATAGCCCTGCGATCCGCGATTGTGAACAGGATTCACATATTGATGTAAATAATTCGATTGTCAACATGGAGTGCAAACGTCATCCTGCTTCGCATAAAAATGTTGGTGAGGAAAGTGGGCTGCCGCCGTTTCGCCCCAGTGTTTGTGTTTGCGGCAATAGAATCAAATAACATGGTTCATACATGGAAATATATATTCTAAGTAATAGGTGGACGCGACGGCGATCGTCATGCAGCAGCAGGGAAGTTCCTGGTGCTGCAACGGCTCCACGACTGAGAGCAAGGGGCGGCTTCAGGACCGCCAGCCGGGCCAAGCCGGCAGAAAGGAGATCGAAATGAAGGGCCGAGTGGCGGCGATGACGGGGACCCGCGAGGTCACGATCAAGGAATTCGAAGTCGCCAGGCCCGAGAAGGGCATGGTCCTTCTCAGGATCATCAAAAGCAACATCTGCGGCTCCGATGTCCACATGTGGGAGGGCAAGCACCCCTTCAAGAACCATGTTCTCGGACACGAGATGGTGGGGAGCATCGTCGAACTCGGTGCGGGAGTGACGACGGACTACGCCGGCGAAAGCGTTGCCGTCGGCGACAGGGTCGTGCCGGTCTATTATCTCACGTGCCTCAAGTGCTCGACGTGCCTGTCGGGCGATTTGAACATCTGCGAGCACGGCAGCGACTTCCAGGGGCAGGTCGCGGAAAAACACCCGCACTTCACGGGTGGTTTCGCGACGCACTACTTCATCCAGCCAAACCAGTACTTCTACAAGGTTCCCGATGCTGTCCCCGACAACGTTGCCGCCGGAGCCAACTGCGGGATTTCGCAGATGGTGTACGCGATCGATCAGGCGGCGCTGAAGGCCGGAAGTTCGCTCGTGATCCAGGGCGCCGGCGGTCTCGGCCTGTTCGCTTCCGCGTTCGGGAAGACGATGGGTGCGACGGTGATCGTCATCGATGCCGTGGCCTCCCGCCTCGAGGAGGCCCGCAGGTTCGGTGCCGATGCCACCATCGACATGAACCGTTTCGCCAGCGTCGAGGATCGGCTGCGCGAGGTCCAGCGCCTGTGCAACGGCCGTGGCGCCGACGTGGTGATGGAGGTGGCGGGCGTGCCGGCGGCGTTCGCCGAGGCGTTGCATCTGGTCCGTCCCGGAGGGACCGTGATCGAGATCGGTAACGTATCGGTCGATCCGGCCCAGAGCGCCGCGGTCGTTCCGGGCCTCGTCGTCCGCAAATGCATCACGGTGAAGGGCATCCTCCGGTACCAGCCGTGGTACTTGCACAAAACCTTGAAGCTGCTTGCGAGATACCACGACAAGTACCCGTTCGCTTCGCTCAGCGACCGGACCTATTCGCTTGACGAGGCGCAGATCGCGCTCGCAAAAGCGGCCTCGCACGAGGTGCCCAGGGCGATCATCGAGCCAAACAAATGAGCCGCGGCGGAGCGATGAAGGCGCCGGCGGCGTCCGGATCTGGCTGGGGAGGGGGACCATGAATATGCGTTCCCTCCGGCGCTCGCTGCTCTATGTCCCCGGGAGTTCCGGGAGGATGATCGAGAAGTCGCTCGGCGCCGATGCCGACTCCCTGATTTTCGATCTCGAGGACGCGGTTTCGCCGCAGGAGAAGGATAACGCGCGGCGGAACGTCGCCGATGCCATCCCGCGGGCAAGGGAAACCGGCAAGGAGATCATTGTCAGGATCAACGCCGCGGACTCCTGCCTCGGAATCCGCGACCTGCTCGAGGTGGTCCCGCAGCGGCCGGACGCGGTCATCGTGCCAAAGGCGGCGGAGGGGGCGATTGTCACTGCCGATACCGTCATCGGTGCGATCGAACGCGAACTCGGCTGGGAGAACGGGGCGGTCGCGCTGGTGCCGCTCATGGAGACGGCGGACTCGATCGTCCGCGCCGCCACTATCGTCGGCGCTGCACGGCGGGTGGACGGCGTGCAGTTCGGCGCCGAGGACCTTACCAAGGAACTCGGCGTCGCGCGCACCTCCCCGGGCGACGAGCTGCAGTATGCCCGCAGCGTGCTGGTGTTCGTAGGTCGGGCCAGGGGCCTCGACGTCATCGATTCGCCGTTTGTCGATCACGCGGACGCCGCGAGCCTCGAAGCCGAGGCCCGCCACGTCAGGGCGCTCGGCATGACCGGCAAGACCTGCATCCACCCGGCGCAGATCGAAACGGTGAACGCCGCTTTCACGCCGGCGGCCGACGAGGTCGCGCACGCGCGGAGGGTGGTCGAGGCGTTCGAGCAGGCGTTGCGGCTCGGCAAGGGCGCCTGTTCCCTCGACGGGAAGATGATCGACAACCCGATCGCGGAACGGGCGCGGCAGTTGCTGGCGAAGGACGCGCGCATCCGCGCCGGGCGGCCGGGCGGCGGCGCGTAGGAAAAGCGGTTACGGAAGGTGGGAGCGATGGATCGGCAGTCGAAGGAGTCGGCGGCGCAAGAGGCCCGGGACTACATCGGGAGCCTGATGGTTCGTGCACGCAGGGCGCAGGAGGTCGCCGAGAAATTCACGCAGGAAGAGGCGCGTCGCGTCGCCGCCGCCATCGGCTGGCTCGCCGTTCGGCGGGCGGAGGCATGGGGCGTCGCCAGCTTCGACGAAATCCAGATGGGCGACGTGCCGAGCAAGATAGCCCGGACGCAGGCGCGCGCGCGCGGCCTGATGCGCGACATCAACGAGGCGAAGACCGTCGGCATCGTCGAGGTGGATGAGGCGAAGCAGTTGATGAAGATCGCCAAGCCGGTCGGCGTGGTGGGCGGCATCGTGCCGACCACGGTTCCCGAAGGCGTGGTCTTCATCAAATCGATGAACGCGCTGCTCGGACGCAACGCGATCATCTTCGCGCCGCACCCGCGGGCAAAGCGGATCACCAACCTGGTAGCCAACGACATCCGACTCCTGCTGACCCGCCTCAAGCTCCCCGCCGACCTGGTTCTCTGCGTCGAAAGCCCGACGCTCGAAAAAACCAACGAACTGATGCGCCAGTGCGACCTGATCATCGCCACCGGCGGCGCCGGCCTGGTGAAGGCAGCCTACTCCTCCGGCACGCCCGCCTACGGGGTCGGCGCCGGAAACGTCGTCACCGTGATCGACGAAACGGCGGATCTCAAGGACGTCGCCCACAAGATCATGGAAAGCCAGAACAACGACCAGGCGTCCGGCTGCTCCACGGAAAACGCTGCCGTCATCCACAAGAGCGTGTACGGCGCCGCGGTCAGGGCGATGGTCGCCGACGGGGCGTATCTCTGCACCGCCGAGGACAAGGCGAAGCTGCAGGCGACGCTTTGGAAGGACGGCCACCTGAACGGCGAAGTCATCGTCAAGCCGGCTTCGTTCATCGCCAGCAAGGCCGGCATCGACATGCCCGCCGACCGCACCTGGATCCTCGTCGAGGAGACTGGTTACGGACCGGACTATCCGTTCTCCGGCGAGAAGCTTTCGGTTGTCGTGGCCCTCTACAAATACGACACGTTCGACGAGGCCATCGCTCTGGTGAACGGCATCCAGGGCTACTGCGGGGCCGGCCACTCCTGCGGCATCCACAGCTTCGACGAGGACCACATCCTGAAGTTCGCGCTCGCAACGAAAACCAGCAGGGTGGCGGTACGGATGGCGCAGAACAAATCCAACGCCGGCAACTGGAACAACGGGATGCCGTTGCCGGGGGCATCGGCACCCGTCAGCAAAGCCGTTGCACCGTCGCCGAGAAGATTATCGGCCGCCACACGGCAATCCTTAAAGACGACATTGCTATACGACCCGTGCTGCCACACTTTCTCAGCAGCGGTGAGGGTGATCCCGGCAGCGTCTGCCGGCACGACGAGTACCCGCGCATCCGCCTGACCGGGCACCTTGACCAACACCGCGATCAGCGCGGCGATCGGCGCATTGGCGACGCAGGTTTTAGTCCCGCTGACGATCCACTCGCCATCGGCCGCCTTCGTGGCGAGCCCGCGACGATGCGTCCCGACGATCTCGCCGCCCACGTGGTGCGCTGCCTCGCCGAGCGCAACCCCGCCACGATGGAGCAGCTCGAGGACGTCATCTTCGGCA
>JAJYAR010000309.1 GCA_021779435.1 bacterium | reverse complement strand
GTCACGATCGTCGATCCGGGCATCAAGTATCAGCCGCCCGCCCCCGGTGCGCCTCCCGTCTCGGCGGAGCCCGACCGTGGATCGCAGAAGGACCGGTACTATGTCTTCGACGAGGGATTGAAGCACGATTACTTCCTGAGGCGGCGTGACGGCAGCCTGTACGTGGGTGAGGTGTGGCCGGGCAAGGCGGTCTTTGTGGACTACACGCGCGCGGATGCCCGCCGCTGGTGGGGAGACCTGCACAAGCGCTTTCTGGACGAGGGCGTGGCGGGCTTCTGGAACGACATGAACGAGCCGTCCGATTTTGTGGACAAGAGCGGCGCGAGCCAGGCCGACGTGATGTTCGGGGAGCCCGGGCACCAGACGCCCTACGCGAGCAACCGCAACACTTTCGCGCTCAACATGGACCGCGCCACCTTCGAGGGGCTCGAGCGCAACGCTCCGGGCAGGCGGCCCTTCGTGCTGACCCGCGCGGGCTACGCCGGAGTCCAGCGGTATGCGACGATGTGGACGGGCGACAACAAGGCCTCCTGGAAGTCGCTCCGGCTGAACATCCCGATGTTCGCGTCGCTGGGCCTGTCGGGTGAGCCCTTCGTCGGCTCGGACGTGCCGGGCTTCATCGGCCGCTCGGGTGCCGAGATGCTGGCCCGCAGTTACGAGCTGGCATTCCTCGTGCCGCTGTGCCGCAACCATGCCGCGATCGACGATTACGATCACGAGCCCTGGCGTTTCGGTTCCTATGCCGAGGGCATCGTCAGGAAATATCTGAAGCTTCGCTACCAGCTGCTTCCCTACCTCTACACGGTGCTGGAGGAGGCGCACCGCACGGGTGTGCCGTTTTTCCGGCCCCTGCTGCTCAATTTCCAAACCGACTCCAACCTGCTGACCGTCGACGACGAATTCATGGTGGGCGGCGCCCTGCTGGCGGCCCCCGTGCTCCGGCCCGCCCAACGCGAGCGCGAGCTCTATTTGCCGGAGGGTGTGTGGTACGATTTTTGGACGGGTGCGCGAACCGCCGGCGGGCAGACCATCGCCGTGAACGTCCCTCTCGACGCGGTGCCGCTCTATGTGCGCGGAGGCGCGGTGCTGCCATCGACGGTGGCGATGGATTACGTCGGCGAGAAACCGTGGGATCCGATTCGCTTCGACGTGTATCCGGATGCGAATGGAGCGGCGTCGGGCTCGCTTTACGAGGACGACGGCACCAGCACGAACTACCTCGCGGGGCAGAGCCGCCGCACGGAGTTGAGCTGTGGAAGGGCGGGGAGCGGCTATCGGATCGCCCTCTCGGCGCCCCAAGGTTCCTACCGTCCCGGAGCGCGCACCTTTGAAATCATCGTCCACGGGGTGGCCGCTGGGGCGGTGACTCTGGACGGCACTGCACTTGCTCAAGGCCATGCGGGCGCCACGGGCGCCGGCTGGTGGCGCTCCGCCGACGGAACCACGACGGTCCGGCTGTCCGACGATTCGGCGGCCCACGCGATCGAACTCAGATGAGAGACACGCCCATGAATGCAGCCCTTCCGGCCAACTGGCTCGACACGCGGAGCGCCGGCGTGCTGGCCCCCATTTCCACGCTTCCGGGCCGCTACGGCATCGGAAACCTCGGCGAAGGAGCGCGCCGCTTTGTCGACTTTCTCGGCGAAGCCGGCGTGCGGCACTGGCAGATCTGTCCCATCGGACCGACCGGCTACGGCGACTCCCCCTATCAGCTATTCTCGGGCCGTGCAGGGAATCCCTATTTCATCGACCTGGGTGAACTCGTCTCGGCGGGGCTGCTCACGGCGCAGGAGGTCGAGGACCTCGGCCGTGCGGAGTCGACGCGGGTCGACTACGGGCGGCTTTATGCGTGCTTCTGGCCCGTGCTTGCGAAAGCGCAGGACCGGTTTCACGCCTCGGGGGCCGACGCGGTGGGCCAGCTGGGTTCGCTCGCGGAATTTCGGCGCAGGAACCGGACATGGCTGGAGCCATTCGCGGATTTCATGGCGCTGAAGGAGAGTTTCGGAGGCTGCTCGTGGACTACGTGGCCGGAACCGTTCCGGGCCTGGACACCGGGTATCCGGGCCGCAATGACGGAGGACACATGCCGGGCGGCCGAACGGCATGTCTTTTACCAGTACCTCTTTTTTGGCCAATGGCAGCGGCTTCGGAGTTATGCGGCCGAGCGGGGAGTGGGCATCATCGGCGACGTGCCGATCTTCGTGGCCCTGGACAGCGCAGACACCTGGCAGAGCCGGGACGTCTTCAAGCTCGACGGGCGTGGGCTGCCGAGGGTGGTCGCCGGCGTGCCGCCCGACTATTTTTCCGAAACCGGCCAGCTCTGGGGAAATCCGCTCTACGACTGGGAGCACCTTGCGAGCACGGGGTACGAGTGGTGGATCGACCGGCTGCGGGCGGCCTTCGAACTCTACGACATCATCCGCCTGGACCATTTCCGCGGATTCGACACCTACTGGGAGATTCCGGCCGACGCGGTGGACGCGCGCAGCGGAGTCTGGCGCAAGGGTCCGGGTGCGGCGTTTTTCCAGGCCGTGAGGCAGGCGCTGCCCAAGGCGAAGATCATCGCTGAGGACCTCGGCTACATCGGACCCGACGTGGTGGAGCTCCGCAAGGCGGCGGGGCTTCCAGGAATGAAGATCCTGCAATTTGCCTACGGCCACGATGCCCACAACGCCAACCTGCCGCACCTGTATCCGGCGGAGAGCGTCGCGTACACGGGAACGCACGACAACCTGACGACACGCGGCTGGCTCGAGGCGGTGCCGCGCGGCTACGCGGAAAAGATCGACGACTATTTTCAGCTTGGAGGATCGCGTTCCGCCTGGCCGATGATCCGGGCTCTCCTGTCGACGGTGTCGCGTCTGGCCGTGGTGCCGGTTCAGGATCTCCTGGATCTTCCCGCTTCGGCGACGTTCAACCGTCCGGGGACGGCGGAGGGCAACTGGCAGTGGCGGTTCACCGCCGAGCAGCTCGCCTCCCTGCGGAACGAGAAGCTCGCGATGCTCCGGCATTGGATCACCCTCTACGATCGCACCGGCGACCGTGCCCTGCTCGACTACAGCGTGCCCCTGGGCTCCTGAGCCCCAAACCCCGCCGGATATGCCTACCCCTTCCCGCACCCTCTCGTACGCAGCGATCTGGAACATGAGCTTTGGGTTCTTCGGAATCCAATTCGGCTTCGGTCTGCAGATGGCGAACATGAGCGCCATCTACCAATACCTGGGTGCCAGCGATTCGACGCTGCCCATTCTGTGGCTTGCGGCGCCGATGACGGGCCTGTTGGTGCAGCCGCTGATCGGGCATTACAGCGACCGGACCTGGACACGGCTTGGGCGGCGACGACCCTATTTTCTCACGGGTGCGCTGCTTGCGAGCGCCGCGCTCATCGCGATGCCTAACGCCTCTTCGTTGTGGATGGCCGCCGGCCTCCTGTGGGTGCTCGATGCCTCGGTCAACATCAGCATGGAGCCGTTCAGGGCCTTTGTGGGCGACCTGCTTCCGTCCGAGCAGCGGCAGATGGGGTTTTCGATGCAAAGCCTCCTGATCGGACTGGGCGCCGTATTGTCGTCGGCGCTGCCGTGGCTGCTTGCGCAGCTGGGCGTGGTGTCGCTGCCGGGCGAGGGCATTCCGCGGACGGTGCAGCTCGCATTCTATATTGGTTCGGCGGTGTTCATCCTCAGCGTGCTCTACACGGTCATCACGACCAAAGAACATCCTCCGACCGAGGAGCAGAAGCTGCTGGTCCATTCGGAGGGCGCACTACGGTCGATTTTAACGGGATTGCTCGAGATGCCGCGCACGATGCGGCGGCTCGCGGTGGTGCAGTTCTTCACCTGGCTCGGCCTGTTCTGCATGTGGCTCTACTTCACTCCGACGATCGCTCACACGGTTTTTGGCGGTGCGCCGGGAACGCCCGCGTATGAGCGGGGCGTCGAGTGGGGCGGGGTCTGCTTTTCGGTCTACAACGGAGTCGCCGCGCTGGCGGCGTTCGTGCTCGTGATTCTAAGCCGCCGCGGGATTTCAACGCGCGCGCTTCACCGCCTCGGCCTGTGCTGCGCGGGCTTCGGCCTG
>JAJYAR010000015.1 GCA_021779435.1 bacterium | reverse complement strand
CCACAGGGGTTCAAAACCATGTGTGAAAGCTTCAACCAACTCGGAGACATCGCCGGCGTAATGGGCTTCCGCGCCGGACTCCATAACCACCTGGGCCAGATGGTCCAGACGCCGGAAGAGATCGACCGCTGCATGGCGCAAACCGACCCGCGCCGCTTCCACTTCTCTCCCGATACCGCCCACATCCATCTCGCCGGAGGCGATGTCGCCGCCATCCTGGCCCGCTACCACTCCCGCATCACGTTGCTCGATTACAAAGACGCCCGCCGGGCTGCGCTCCCCCAAGGCTTCCGCGAGGCCATCTTCGACTTAGGCGACGGCGAAATCGACTTCCCTGCCTGCCACCGCGTGCTTAAGTCGATGTCCTACCAGGGCTGGATCTGCGTCGACCTCGACATCGCGCGCCAGGGGCCCAAGGTCAGCTACGAGCGCTGCGGAGCCTACATTACAAAGACACTTGAGCCCATTTATGTTTGAAACCGGAAGAAGAGATTTGCTTTTAGCCGGCCTCGGCGCCGGCCTCGGTGCTTCCGCCGTCCCGCCCGCCTACCGCGTCCTCGACCCCCATGTCCACGTCTGGAAGCACGACCGGGCCTACCCCTTCGCAAAGGAAACCACGCACCCGCCCGCCGAGGACCGCACGCCCGAGATGCTCCTCGACCTCATGAAGGCCAACGGCGTGGCCAAAACCGTCATCATCCAGGTCATCCACTACCGCTACGACAACAGCTACCTCGCCCGCGTCCTGCGGCAGTATCCGCGGTATTTTCATGGTGTTTGCCGCCTCGATCCACTCGACCCCGCGGCCCCCGATCACCTCTCAAGCCTCACCGAGGAACAAGGCTTCCGCGGCGTGCGCTTGAGCCCCGCCGGCGACGCCTCCGGCGATTGGATCCGTGGCCCTCTCATGCCGCCTCTCTGGAAGCGCTGCGAGCAGCTCAAAGTTCCCATGACGCTGCTCACCACCATCACCCGGATGCCCGATGTCGCCCGCCTCGCCGAACGCTTCCCCGAGCTCACCATCGTCATCGACCACATGGCCGACTGCCCCATCGACCACCCTCAGGAACTCGACAACCTCATCGCGCTCAATCGCTTCCCCAGGCTCTTCGTGAAAATCTCCCACACCTGGTCCATCTCCCGCCAGCCGTACCCGTTCCTCGACGCCCAGAAATACGTCCAGCGCCTCCACGAAAGCTTTGGCCCTCAGCGTCTGATGTGGGCCACGGACTGGCCCATCTGTCTCGCGAAAATCAGCTACCGCCAGGCGCTGACCGTCGTCCAAGACGACATGAAATTCCTCAACGCCGGCGACAAGTCGTGGATGTTGAGCAAAACGATCGAAAGGGTATGGCCGTTCGCGTGACGGCCTATTTGATGGCTTCGTCTTTTTCGACTTTGCCGTCGCGGATGTGGATGACGCGGTGCGCATGGAGCGCGATATCGTGCTCGTGCGTCACCAGGACGATGGTGTTTCCCTGCTGATAGAGACGCTCGAAAAGCGCCATGATCTCGCCACCGGTAGCCGTATCAAGCGCACCGGTCGGCTCGTCCGCCAGCAGGATGGACGGATTGTTCACCAGCGCCCGCGCGATGGCGACGCGCTGCCGCTGACCACCAGATAACTCGTTTGGTTTATGGAACATGCGCTGCTCAAGGTCAACCGCGCGCAGCGCCATCCGGGCCTTCTCCGCCCGCACCTCGGCCGGCAAGCCCGCGTATATCAGCGGCAATTCGACGTTGTGCAGCGCCGTCGCCCGCGGCAGCAGATTGAAAGTCTGAAAAACGAAGCCAATCTCTTTGTTCCGGATCCGCGCCAACTCGTCGTCGTCCATGTCGCTGGCGAGTTTGCCGTTCAAGTAATAGAGACCCTTCGTCGGCGAATCCAGGCAGCCGATCAGATTCATCAGCGTCGATTTGCCCGACCCCGACGGCCCCATGATCGCAACATACTCGCCGCGCCGGATCTGGACGTCCACGCCGGAAACCGCGTGGATCTCCTGGTCGCCCATGATGTATGTCTTCCACAGATCGTACGTGCGTATGACGATCCCGTCGCGCCTGAGCTGTTCGCCGCGCTCTATGAGTTCTTGTGTAGCGGTGGCCATTCGTGTCGCGGGCTCAGCTTGCTTCGGTGGTCTGGACCGGGGCTTTGTTATCGATCTTCACTTTCGAGTCGTTGCGCAGAGTGCGAATCACCTGGTAGCTCCCGGTCACGATCTGATCGCCGGGCTGCAGCCCGTTCAGAACTTCGATGTCGGTTGTTCCGGTAATGCCCGTGTCCACCTTACGGAACAAAGCCCGGCCGGCATTTACAACGAACACACCTTGTAATTCCTTGCGTCCTTCGCGCTCCTGCGCCGAAGTAAGCTGAACCGGGTCGCCCGGCTTCGGCTTGTCGAGATCCCTCTTCATGCGAACCGTCAGCGACTGAATCGGAATCGCCATCACGTCGCGGCGTGTCGCGGTCGTGATTTTCGCCGTGCAGGACAAGCCGGGGCGAATCTCGTCCGGTGGATTATCGAGCGCCACAACCACCTTGAAATCCTTCGCTTCCTGGCTCGACGTGTTGCTTTGCGACGCCGCCACGCCGCTCGATCGCAGAATCGCCGTGTCGCCGATCTCGATCACGTGCCCGGTAAATGTCTTATCCGGAATAGCGTCGATCGAAACTTCGGCCTGCTGGCCCTCCTTCACGTTCACGATGTCGGTCTCGTCCACCTTCACTTCAGCCGTAATCAGCGACATGTCCGCCACCGTCATCACCGTGCTCGCCGCCGAGTTCTGAATGCCCGGCACTACCGTCTCGCCGACGCGAACAGGGAGGTCGGTCACCACGCCGTCGATGGGCGACACCACCGCGTAGTCGGCCAATACGTTCTTCACTCGCGTCAGGTTTGCTTCAAGCTGCGCCACTCTCCGCTGTGAGGAGGCAAGCTGCGCGCGCGATTGGGCAAGCTGGGCTCTCACCTGAGACAAGTGCGACGCCGCCTCCGCCACGCCGGCCACGGCTGTGTCGTATTCGGCCTTTTTGGCGTCGTAATCCTGCTTGGCGACGAGCTGATCCTTGATCAACTGGTTGTACCGCTGGATGTTGATCTTCGTGCGCTCGAGTTCGGCGTTCGCCTTGTCGAGCGTCGCCTGCGCGTTTCGCACGCCGTCGTCCTGGACCTTCATGTTGGCTTCGGACGCCGCCGAGTCCGCCAGCGCGCTCTGAATCGCCGCGTTCTGAGCCGTCACGTCCGCTTCGGGTTCCTTGTCCTGAATCTGCGCCACGATCTCGCCTTTGCGGACGCGGTCCCCTTCCTTCACATAAATCGACGTCAGCGGACCCATCGCGTTCGCCGCCAGGTTGTGGTAATCCTTCGGTTTGATCTCGCCCGAGGCGGTAACGATCGATGTAAGGTCTTCCCGTGCGACCTTACCGGTTTGGACTGTAACAATACCGCGCTGATTAATTTTGACGCTGGCGAAAATGCCACCGCCAACCAGCACGGCCAGTCCCGTGATCAGCAATACTTTGGACTTGCGCTTCAACTGAATGTCTCCCCGTCACTGTTAGACGAAAACGGGCTCGCATTTGTTCTGGAAACCCAAGGGTAACATGCCGAATTCGCTTGGCTTCGGCAAACGGGCCCGGCAGGAGCCACATTCAGGCTACTAACTAACCGTATTTACAATTTCTTAACTGGTTCGAAGCCGCCATCAGCCCGCGGCGTTCCCCGAGCCAAGACACCGCAGCAGCGTCTTACGGAGTTCTTCGAAGGCGACCGGCTTTCCCAAAAAATCGTCCATCCCCACCTCGTGGCATCGCTCCCGCCATGCGTCTTCCGCGTGGGCGGTCATCGCGATGATCGGCACCCGCCGTCCCTTAGGAAGTTCATTCTCCCGGATCCTCCGCGTCGCCTCGAGCCCGTCGATGTCGGGCATCTGACAGTCCATCAGGACGGCATCGAAGCTCTTTAGCCGGCATTGCTCGATCGCCTCTCCTCCGTTGGCGGCGATCGTGACGGTGCAGCCCAGCCGCTCCAGGAATCGCTGGGCGACCAACTGATTCACCGCATTGTCCTCCGCCAGAAGCACATCCGCCCGCAGGGATTCACTATCGGAAGCCACAGGTGGGCCGATCTTCGGCTGTGCCGGCGGCGTCTCCTCCTCCTCGGCCGCCCGAAGCGGCAGACGGAACCGGAACGTCGTGCCCTCTCCGAGGAAACTCTCCACTCCTATCGTTCCGCCCATTCGTTCCGTGAGCTGCTTGCAGATGGCCAGTCCCAGGCCTGTGCCACCATGCTTCCGGACCAGAGAGATGTCGCCCTGCGCGAACGGCTGGAAGAGCTTCGGCAGCACCTCCGGAGCGATCCCTGGTCCGGTGTCGGTCACTGACACGCTCAGCATCGGTCCCTTGCGGCCGGCGGAGACAACTTCGACCTCCACGTCGACCGACCCCTCTCGGGTGAACTTCACCGAATTCCCTATGAGGTTTAGCAGAATCTGCCGGAACCGGTCCCCGTCGCCGACGATACGCCGCGGCACCTCAGGACTGACAAACAGGCGCAGCGCCAGTCCACCGGCCTCCGCCTTCGGCCGCAGCAGTCCGCCGGCGAACTCCACCTGCTCCCGTACGTCGAACGGAGCCTCGCAAATCTCGAGCTTGCCGGCTTCAATTTTGGATAAATCCAGCAGTTCGTTCAGCAGGTTCAGCAGATGCCGCGCCGACTGCTCGGCAATCGAAACATATGAACGCTGCTCCTGGTTCAGCCCGCCTCCGAGCAATAATTCGTGCATCCCCAGAATTCCGTTCATCGGAGTGCGAAGCTCGTGGCTTACCGTCGCCAGGAAGGTGCTCTTGACGCGGAGCGCGTCCTGGGCCCGCTGGGAAGCCTCCGCAAGAACCCGGTTCTGCGTCTCCCAGACCCCGGACCACCAATACGCTATCGCCACCGCGGCCACTGTGATTACAGCGACGATTCCGATTCCGCTCCAGGCACTGAATCGCCAGCTTGCCACCGCTTGTCGCACCGCAGACCGCACCTCCGGGGGAAGATTCTGCCCGAGGATCATCTCCAGGCGTTCGGTGGCCAACCCGCTGGACGCGGCGAGAAATGCCGCCAGTGTCAGGCCGACGCCGGCAATCGTCGCAATCAGGAGCCGGAACGAGGAGCCCCGCCACGTTGGCGCGGGAAGAATCCGTCCACGCAACTGGTACCAGGGAACTAGAACCAACGCCATCGCCGGGCCGACTAATCCCATTGAGGCCAGAAACGAGCCGAAGACCCAACCCAGCCACGTCGTGAACGTATCGCGCGGTCCGAGCCGGTTCACCTCGCTCCAGATCACGGACCCGCTTGCAGTGATAAAGGCGCAAAGCGCCGCAGCCGCCGCAAACCAGCCCCACGACCGCCGCGACCGAAAATCGACCGGAAGAGCGAACCCACGGTACACCACCGCCAACACACCGACGGCCAGAGGGTCAACCAGGCTGAGGGAAAGGGAAGCCGTCCGCGGAACACCCTCGCGCAGCAGCCCCAGCAGGGAAGCCAGAAACGCCGCCGGCAGCGCCCAACCCGGGCCAAGCAGCAGCATCAGCGCCTGGCTTATCAAGTTAGGCACATAGATGGACAACCTGAGGTGCCGCCCGATCGGGTTAAGAACGATGGTCGGAGTCGCATCAACGTAGCGCGAAGCGATGCAGACGAGGCAGGCCGCGACCCAGGCTGCGACCAGCAGGTACGCCCGGAAGTCCCTCCAGCCGTACCGTCGCAGCGCGTAACTCACCGGCGCAGGCTGCCACAGCATGGCTCGCCCCTTTTCCTCCGCTGGCGGGTTTGGTTGTGCGATACGCGGCAAGGTTTCCCCTTATAAGGTATCGACCGATGGGGGGAATTTCTCTAGCGCCCCGGGCTAAGGCTTTCGAATCCAGTGAATTGACTGTGACGGGGACTGCTCGCACGCCATGGACTGCGTCACGCCGCTAGCCAGCGTCGAGCAGGCGTCTGAAGTGGCGGCCCGGATGACGTATTCCTCGGTCGCCCCAGCCGCCGTCCGGCATTGCGTCGTCCCATTGAAGGTGACGCACACCTCGGCCTTGTACTTGGCCAGATTCATACTCGAGAAAACCAGTAGGCTTAGAAGCCCCGCGGCGACAATCACGCCGAGAATCAAAGCCTTGGTCTTGCCCGTCATCCGGCCTCCTGGGTGAGAAACAGGCTTCCCATCTTACGGAACTTCTGGTAGCGGTCCTCGACGAGCGAACCTGCGTCCATGGGCCGAAGCGCATCGAGCGCGCCCCGCAGAGTCTGCTGAATCGCCGCCGCGGTCGCGTCGTAGTCGAGCTGCGCGCCACCGGCCGGCTCGGGAATCACACCGTCGATCAGCCCAAGTCCGAGCAGATCCTGCGCCGTCAACCGCAGAGCCGACGCAGCCCGGGCCGCCTCGCCCGAATCCCGGTAAATAATCGCCGCGCAGCTTTCCGGGGTGATCACACTGTAGTAGGCGTTCTCGAGCATGAAAATGCGGTTCGCCACACCCAGGCCCAGCGCCCCGCCGCTTCCGCCTTCCCCGATCACGACCGCGACCACCGGCACTTCGAGCCGCGACATCTCGCGCAGGTTTACGGCAATCGCCTCCGCCTGCCCGCGCTCCTCGGCGTCGATGCCCGGGTAAGCGCCCGGCGTGTCCAGGAAGGTAATGATCGGACGTGAGAACTTTTCCGCTAACCGCATGATCCGCATGGCCTTGCGGTATCCTTCCGGCTTCGGCATGCCGAAGTTCCGGTGCAGCTTCTGCTTGGTGTCGCGTCCCTTCTGCTGGGCGATCACCGCCACCGGGTGGTCGTCGAACTTCGCGAGGCCGGCCACGATCGCCGCGTCGTCGGCATAAGCCCGGTCGCCGTGCAATTCCACGAATCCGGTGAAGATCCGCTGGATGTAATCCAATGCATGCGGCCGCTTGGGGTGCCGGGCAAGCTGCACCCGCTCCCAGGCAGGGTTCGACGGCGCGGTCTGGGTAGGTTGGGACTCTTCGTCGGGCATTGTTCGGCCCGGCCTTAGTTGGCCAGGACTTCCACGGAATCCGGTCCGCAGATTCTCTCCACCTCGGCCCGGAATTCCTTATCCGGTCGCACCTTGGCGGCAACATCCAGGATAACGGAAAAATCGCGCGACTTCTCCAAACGCAGACGCACGTTCGCCTCCCCCCGCTTCCGCTCGAACAGGCGCGACAACTCCTCCGCCCGGGCCGAGGCATCCCCATTCGGCCCCAGGCCGATCCGAATCGAGATCAGCGAAGGGAGGTTTACCCGGGCATTTTCGATCGGCACCAAGCTCTGGATCGACACCTTCGGCGCCGTGTTCTCTTCCGGCAGAATCAGGCCGCGCACCAGCATCGGCTTGTCCTCGACAAGAGCATACTGCACGGCATCGAACTGCGCCGCAAACGCCATCCCTTCCAGGCTGCCCTTGCGATCCTCGATGGTCATCGAAGCCCACAGCTTGCCTTCTTTGTTCCGCCGCTTCTGGATCCCCGTCAGCACGCCGCAGATCGACACTTCCGTGCCGCGAGGCAGATCTTCGAGTCCTTCCGTTGAGTGCGTGGCCAACTCCGCGATCTTGTCTTCGAACTCATCGAGCGGGTGCCCGGTGACATAAATGCCCAGCAGTTCCTTCTCGCCCGATAGCTTCTCCGGCTTCGACCACTCGGGCACATCCGGCAAGGGCGCCTCCACCGGCGCGTCGTCTCCGCCAAAATCGCCGAACAGCCCCGCCTGCCCGCTTTCCCGGTCCTTCCACGCCCGCTGGCCGGTCTCCATCGCCGCTTCCACCGCCGCGAACAACTGCGCCCGGTTCCCAACGAGTGAATCCATCGCTCCGGCGCGGATCAGGCTCTCGATCATCCGCCGGTTGACGCTCGAAAGATTCACGCGCTCGCAGAAATCGTACAGCGTTTGGAAACGGCCGCCCGAGACGCGTGCCGCTTCCACGGACTCGATCGCCGATCCACCAACATTCTTAATCGCGCCCAGCCCGAACCGGATGCCGGACTCGCTCGGCGTGAAGTTCTTACCGGAAACGTTGATATCCGGAGGAAGCACCGCGATGCCCATGTCGCGGCACTCGTTGATGTATTTCACCACCTTGGCCGTGTTGCCCGTTTCCGACGTCAGCAGCGCCGCCATGAACTCCTGCGGGTAACGCGCCTTCAGGTACGCCGTGACGTAAGCCAGATAGGCGTAGGCCATCGAGTGCGACTTGTTGAAGCCGTAGCCGGCGAACTGCTCCATCAGGTCGAACGTCTTGGCGGCCTTCTTTTCGTTGAAGCCCCGCTCCCTGGCTCCGTTCAGGAACCGCTCGCGCTGCTTGGCCATCTCCGCGGCGTTCTTCTTGCCCATCGCCCGGCGCAGCAGGTCCGCTTCGCCCAACGAGTAGCCGGCGAGCCGGTTGGCCACCTGCATCACCTGCTCCTGGTAGACCATGATTCCGTAGGTCTCCTCGAGAATCTCGCGGAGCACCGGAAAGTCGTAGACCACCTGCTTGCGGCCCTGCTTGCGGTCGATGAAATCGTCCACCACGCCGCCCTGGATCGGACCGGGGCGATAGAGAGCGTTCAGCGCGCACAGATCCTCGATGCGCGCCGGCTGATACTTGCGCAGAATATCGCGCATTCCCGAGGATTCAAACTGGAACACGCCGCTGGTAAAGCCGCGCGAGAAGATCTGGTAGGTCTTTTCGTCGTCGAGTGGCAGATCGTCGATCGAAATCCGCCGCCCCGTCCGCGCCTCGATCATTTCGAGAGCGTCGTAGACGATGTCGAGCGTCGTCAGGCCGAGGAAGTCCATCTTGAGAAGCGCCAGCTTCTCCAGCCCCGACATGTCGTACTGCGTGACAATTTCGTCTTTGTTTGTCTTATAGAGGGGAACGAGTTCGCGCAGCGGGACGGGACTGATGACGACCCCCGCGGCGTGCATGCCCGCGTTCCGCGCCATCCCCTCGATGCGCAGGCTGACATCGAGTACTTCCTTCACCCGCGGATCCTTGCGCGCCGCATCGTCAAACCCGGGCTCCTGCGCGATTGCGTCTTTCAGCTTGATGTTGAGCTGGTTCGGGACGAGCTTGGTGACGCGGTCCACCTCCCCGAACGTCATGTCGAGCGCGCGGCCCACGTCCTTGATCGCCGCCCGTGCCGCCAGCGAGCCGAAGGTGATGATCTGCGCCACCTGCTCCCGCCCGTATTTCTCGGTGACGTACTGGATCACCTCGCCGCGCCTCCGCGTGTGGAAGTCCACGTCGATATCGGGCATCGACACGCGCTCGGGGTTCAGGAACCGCTCGAACAGCAGGCCGTACTGCAGCGGATCGACGTCGGTGATGCCCATCGCGTAGCTGACCAGGCTGCCCGCCGCCGAACCGCGCCCCGGGCCGACCGGAATGCCGCTCGATTTTGCGAACCGGATGAAATCCCAGACGATGAGGAAGTAGCCGGGGAACTTCATCTGCCGGATGATGCCGATTTCGCGGTCGAGCCTCTCGGAGTACTCGGCCAGGTCGTGCTTCAGCAGGCCGGCTTTCTGCATGGCCTCGAGTTTCGGCCGCCGCGCCTCGAAGCCCTGCCGCACGACGTATTCGAAATACGTGTCGGTCGAGTGGTCTTCCGGGACGTCGAAGCGCGGGAACGGCTCCTTCACTTTTTCAAGCGACACCTGGCAGCGCTGGGCGATCTCCCACGTGCGGTTGAGAGCGTCCTCGACCTCGCCGAACAGCGTCATCATTTCGTCGCGGCTTTTGAGATAAAAGTCCGGCCGGTCGAAGCGCATCCGGTTGGTGTCCGACATCGTCTTGCCGGTCTGGATGCACAGCAGAATCTCGTGCGCCCGCGCGTCGTCGCGCTCGAGATAGTGTGCGTCGTTGGTGGCGACAAGCGGCAGGCCGGTGTCCGACGCCAGGCGGTAGATGAGCGGCAGCACCGCGCGGTCCTTGTCGAGCCCGTGGTCCTGCAGTTCGAGGAAGAAATTCTCCCGCCCGAACAGGTCGGTGTACTCGTAGGCCAGCCGCTTTGCTTCCTCATACCGGTCCGCGAGCAGCGTTTCATTGATGTCGCCGCGCAGGCACGCCGACAGCGCGATGAGCCCTTTGCTGTGCTGCGCGAGCAGGTCCTTGTCTATCCGCGGCTTGTAGTAGAAGCCTTCGAGGAATCCGGTCGAGACCAGCTTGATGAGGTTGCGGTAGCCGGTCTGGTTCTCGCACAGCAGCACGAGGTGGTTGTACCGGTCCGTGTCCGAGCGCACCTTGTGTCCCTGCTGCGAAACGTAGACCTCGCAGCCGATCACCGGGTGTACGCCGTTGGACTTGGCGGCGTGATAGAACTCCACCGCGCCGAACAGATTGCCGTGGTCGGTCATGGCGACCGAGGGCATCTCCATCCGCTTGACGACGGACATGAGCTGGTTGATCTCGCACGCCCCATCGAGCAGCGAGTAATCCGTGTGGCAATGTAGATGAACGAAAGGCGGAGCAGATGCACTCATGACCAAATGCGGGGGAGGACTGAGAACAGTGTAGCGCGGACGCGGAGGACCACGAACGCACACGAAGTTCCTCTGGGGCTGGAATCGCCGAACTCGGATTTTTCTCTCGCGTTTGCGGGTCTGCGTAGCGTCGTAGGATGCCTGAATCCGAATGAGCGCGCCCATCTTCACGCCGAACGCCTTCTCAACGCGAAGCGCTTTGTCGCCGGAAAGATCGGCTGCCCCGGCTCCCTCGCCGTCTCCGGCCCAACGTCCGGTATCTCGATCTGGATTACAATCGGCCAATGGCCACACTTGGCCGCTACGAGATTCTCGATGAGCTCGGCCGCGGTGGGATGGGTGTGGTTTACCGCGCCTACGATCCCGCCCTCGAGCGCCAGATCGCCATCAAGGCCATCGAGGCCGGCGGCGACCCCGAATACTCGCGCCGCCTCGTGGCCGAAGCGCAGGCCGCCGCGCAGCTCCACCACCCGTCGATCGTGACCATTTACGACGTCGGCCGCGACGGCGACACACTCTACATCGCGATGGAGTATCTCAAAGGACGCAACCTCGAAAACGCCCTTGCCCTCGGCCCGCCCATGAAAGGCCGCGAGTTTCTGCGCACTGTCGCCGAGATCGCCGACGCCCTCGGCTACGCGCACACCCAAGGAATCGTCCATCGCGATGTCAAGCCCTCCAATATCATGGTGCTCGAGCGTGGCGGCTCGAAGATCATGGACTTCGGTATCGCCAAACGAGCCTCCGGCGGCAGCCGCACCCAGGTTGGGACCATCCTCGGCACGCCGCTCTACATGTCGCCCGAGCAGATCGTCGGCGAAGGAGCGCGCCTCGATGGCCGCAGCGACGGCTTCTCGCTCGCCACGGTCGTCTACGAAGCCCTCACCGGCGTGAACCCCTTCGCCGCCGAAACCATCCCAAACGTCTTCTTCAATATCCTCAACCACCGCGTCGCGCCTGCTTCGTCCGTGAACCCCATCCTCGGCACGGAAATCGACCGCGTCCTAAACAAGGAACTCTCCGCCGAACCGTCCGACCGCTTCCCCACGCTCTCCGCCTTCGCGGACGCTCTCCACGCCGCCTCGCCCGACGACCCCGCTTGGACCCTGCCTCCCCGCCGCAGCCCAGCGCGTTCGGCCCCCGGCGCCGAAGGAACCGTCCGCGTCGCCCCCGTGTCTGGTGAGAAGACGAAGCGCATCTGCCCGACGTGCTCGGCTGCTAACGACCCCGCCGCGGTTTATTGCGACAATTGCGGCGCGCCGCTTGGCACCCTCATTCCAGCTCCGCCTGCAGGAGGTGCGCGGCCCGCCCGCGGCGCCCCCACGCTCCCCAACGTCACCGCCCTCGCCGCCGCCGCCCCCACGCAGTTCCTCCAGCACTTGCCCCAAACCGGCTTCTTCAGCGGCGATGAGATGCGCTTCTCCAAAATCGAGGACAGCTTCCGCTTCTTTCGCGACAACCTCCAGAAGCAGTACGAGTCCCTCACGCGCCAGGCTGAGTTGGTCTGGAAGCTCTGGGCCATCTGCGTCGGCGTGGGCTTCGTCGTACTCATTTCCGGCCTCGCCGCCATGTTCTTCTCCGACGGCAAGGGCGCGGTCACCAAAGGCACCGTCACCGCCGCAGGCACCGTTCTCGTCTATTACATCCAGCGCCTTTTCCAACAGCGGGAAGACGTCTACCGCAAGGCGGCCGAGGAGAAGAACAGCCATCTCGAATATGGCAATAAGTGGCTGCTCGTGATCCAGACCGTCGACGCCATTCAGGACCCCTCGGAGCGCAAGCGGCAACAGGCCCGCATCGCCGAAGCCCTCACCGGCCAGTTGGGCAAAGCCGGCCGTAGCGGATCGGCGAAGGAACGCAAGACTCCTAAAGAGCCGCGCGCCCCAGCACCCAAGCGCTCCGCCAAAGGCGCCGGAGGCTCCGCCTGAGCAAAGCCGCCTGACTTACACCCACAACACCGGCTGGCGCACGAAGAAATTCCGAACCGCTTCTTCGACGCTCGAATCCGCCGGCAGTCTCCGCCAGAGCTGGAGGTACGCTTCGTCGTCGAATTCGAAGCCGGCAAACAGCAGGCTTGCCTGCCGCATCGGCCAGACGTTGAAATACATCACGTCGGCCGCGTGAGTCCATTTGCTCTTGTCCGCCAGGAACGGGTAGAGATACTCGACGCCCCGCCGGATCGAACGTCCGTCGGGCAACTCGAAACGCCACAGGTTATCGAGCGGCGTCGCCAGCACCTGGCACAGCGTGGCCATGGCCTCGAGGTTGAAGATCGAGTAACCATACGGCTTGGTCCGCCGCAATTCGAGCGGAAAGCTTCCGTCAGGCGCCATCTGACGCGGCAGCAGGATGGTCTTGTAACGCGCGACGCAATCGTCCGCCACGGCGCGGTTGCCGCAAAACACGGCGAATGCGCCAGTCTGCATCGCCCAACACGTCGCGTGGTTGTTCTTCGCGTCGCGCTCGGCGTGTCCGTACGGGTGCGTGGTTAGCCACTCGACATATTCGCCGAACCACGCGCGCACGCCTGCCAGTTCCGCCTCCGTCAGCCCACCGGAGTCTTCGAGCGCCAGCGCACCCCGCGTCACCTCGACCAGATGGATCGTATCGATGATGCCTGTTCCGCGGCCCGTCACGCGCCCGTGAATCGCCTGCGCGTACTGCAGGCTCGGGTTCATGCGCGTCGCGGGGTCGAGAAACCAGGCGCGCAGGTGCGCGGCGGCATGAGCGGCGTAGCGTTTGTCGCGGCTGATTTTCCAGGCCGCGGCCAACGCCGGCATCTCGACGCTGAACCGAAGCAGAGCGCGGCGGTGCCCGTCGAAGTTGTCCGGGTTCGACATTCCGTCGCGCTGGATGTACGGGCCCCCGGGATTCTTCGCATCCGGCCACCAGTAGTCGCCTTCGGAGAAATAATCGTGCGGCCCGCCGGCGCTGCGCGGCGAAGAAGTCGCGGTCACGGTCTCCGGCTTCTCGGCAAGAAATTTCTCTGCTTGGCGCAGCACCCGCGCGCGGTCGAACGCCGCCACGTCGAAGGCGTGCTCGCCGGGTTTGACGATCAGCACGCGTCCTGAGTGAGGCCGCAGATCGGGCAGAGTCATAACGCCGCGCTCACGGACGCCCAGCGCCTCGCCGGTCCAGTAGTCGCTTACACGGCTTCGCATTTCGAGCGTGACCCTCGCCGGCTCTGGCGCGTCGTGCGAGTTCAACAGGCACACCGCGCCCGCTCCGTCGAGCGGAATCTCACCGGCTGTCGAGTCCAGCTTGCGGAACTTCGCCGCCGCGCCCGCCGGTGGCAGCAGTTTGCCTAACATCGCCAGGCGCTGCGTCGGCAGCTTGGTGAGGTCGTCGCCCGAAAGCATGAGGCCACCGCTGGCCAGAGTTGCCGTCGCATGAAAGCGGATCTCATCGTCGCTCAGGTTTCCCATCAGCACAACCGCGTCCGGGTCGTTCCACCATAGCCGCCCGTTCTGCCAGTTCCGCGCCAGCGTCTCGCGCGCGCAGTCGCGGATCCGCTCCCATTTCCGCCCGATGTCGTTCGAAGCGCGCGAGCCGTCGATCAGCCCGAACGATCCCCACACCGGATGATTGCAGCCAAGCAGAAAAGCATCGCCCGCCCCGCGGCGCACCGCTTCCATGCCGCGCCGGTACGCCTCGATGCGCGTCGCGCGCCGGTCAAAATGATGCCCGCCGTGCATCGCGCCCCAGAAATTCGCGTCGAGTTTGAAGTAGGTGCAGCCCCACTGCTCGCGCATGGTGCGGAACAGCGTCTCGAAATGCCGCTGAACTTCAGGATTCGTCCCGTCGAGCGCGTACCACGGCCCGCGACGCCATCCGCCGAACGTCACCCGGTTCGACGGCAGCGGCTTGCCGTCCGCATCGCGCACGAACCAGTCCGGATGTTCGCTGAACACGCGCGAGCTTGCTTCGGCGATGAACGGCGCCACCCAGATCGCCGGTTCAAACCCCCGCGCGCGGATCTGTGCAAGCAGTTCGCGCATCCCGCCACCGAATGCCGCGCCTGCTTCAAGCCAATCCCCCATCGCCGCCTGATAGCCGTCGTCAAGTTGCACGTATCGCAGCCCCGGCATCTGCTTTGCGATCGCGTCCAGATTCGCAAGCACATCCGCCGCCGTCACGCGAGGGCCGAAGCAGTACCAGGAGCACCAACCCGCCGGCGGATGGGGAGGCAACTTCACCGGATGCTGTTCCCCGATGCGCGCCGCCAGCCCATCGAGCAGCGCTTCTCGGTCCTCGCCTTGCGCGAAGACGAGTTCTTCGAGCGTCCATCTCTGGCCCGGCTTCAGTTCCAATCCTTCGCCGTCGATGGTGACGTCGATGCGGCCGGGGAATACCGCAAACCTTCCGGCAAACCGGTGGCAGGAGGAAAACGCAAGCATCGTGCAGGGCTCGCCCGGCGGCTCGATCGTCATCAACCCGGTCAACTCGATCGCCCCGGCCGGCTGCGGAATCCGATAGTGCCGCGCCTCGGACATGCCGAGGTCTTCGGGCTTGCCCAGCGTTCCGGCGGTCTGCGAGAGCATCTGAAAGCTCTCGCCGTAGAGCCCGGTGTCCGCGGGCAACGAATGCTCAAGCGAAAACAGCGTCACCTCGCCGACACGCACGCTCGATGTCCCTGAATTGGTCAGCGTGGCCTGGCAGCGGTTTCCGCTCCATGCGCGATCGACACGGACGGAAGAGGGCAGGGAACTGCCCTCCGCGTCCGCCACGCGCCACGGCGCCTCGTGCAGACGCTCCGCGGAAAGACCAATCGGAGCCGTGTGGCCGAGGGGATTCAGCGCGAGCACCGAGCCGAGCCGCACACAAAAGTCGCGCCGGGAGGACGGTTTCATCCGCCCTTCAGACTAACAGCAGTTCCTCCGCGAGGCTCAGCCTCGCCGCATCGCTCAGGCTTGCTTGCGCCATCCGCGCGCTTCCGCCGCCGCGCCCGCCCAATTCCGCAAGCGCCTGTTTCACTCGTTCGCCCGCCGCCGGCCGCACGTCTTCGCTCACGGCCAACAGCACCGCCGACGGCGCTTCGCACAAAGCCAGATACAGCGCGCCGGGGCGGCTGGTGAACGCTGTCGCTTCCGCCCTGACCTCATCGTCGAGCGCCGCCGCGCGCACCACACGCCTCTTCTTGCCGTCCTTGCTCGCCGGCGTTTCTTCCCAGGCCCGCAAGCCTCGCGCCGTCGCGAACTCGCCCGCCAACTTTCTTCGCGCCTTCTCGGCCTCCTCCAGCCGCTGCTTCAATGCAAGCGCACCTGCTGGGACTTCTCGCGCGGGCATCGCCAGCACCCGCGCCGCTTCAGACAACGTGGCGAAATCCTCCCCCGCCGCCTTCAGCGCCCGATAGCCACAAACAAACTCGATCCGCACGCGCCCGCGAATCTTCTCCTGCCTCCGCAGCAGCACGCAGCCGATCTCCGCGGTCGAGCGCACATGGGTGCCGCCGCACGCGCTCCGGTCGAGTCCCTCGATTTCGACAAGCCGGACCATCCCTGTCCGCTCCGTCGCCTTGCGCAGGCCAAGATCTTCGGACGCGTCCCGGAACGCGACGGTCACCGGATGCGCCTCCATCACGCGCTCATTCGTTCGCCGCTCCACGCGCGCGGCGGCTTCGGCGTCGAGCGCCGGAATATTGAGTTCGATCGTCGAGACTGTATCGCCCAGATGGAAACTTAGCGTCGCGGCGCCCAAAACATCCACGAATGTGGCCGACAGAAGGTGCTGGCCGGTGTGCTGCTGCATGTGGTCGAACCGGCGGTCCCAGTCGATCGCGCCTTCCACATCCTCGCTCGGCACTCCGGCCGCGCCTTCGACGATGTGAGCGATCCGCTCACCTTCGTCAACGACGTCGACCACCCTCGCCCCGCCAAGCATGCCGATGTCGAACGGCTGCCCACCGGAACTGGGGTAGAACGCTGTCTGGTTCAAGTAAACGGCGCGGCCGTCCGGGCTCACTTCTTCAATGCGAGCCCGGAACAGGCGCCGGTAGCTGTCGTTGTAGTAGATCCGCTCGGTCAATTCACTGCGATATTAACCGTATTGCTGATCTGTCCGCCATTGACCAGGAAGATCCCCACAGAATCGCCCGTGGGCGAGTTGACGGGAACCTGCACGTTGACCTGATAGAGCCCGACGAAGCCCGGCGCCAGACCGACGAAACTGGGCGTCGCAGTCACCGAAGGGTTGAACGGATTCGTCGTAGTGAACGTCACCACCGTCGGCAGAACCACGTTGGCCAGCGGAGTCGAGGGCGCGGCCGTGCCCGATGCGACGATCGGCGATGTGGGCCCGAGGCCGATGGCGTAGATTGTCAGGAAATCCACGCCGGCCTTGGCCGGATTCACCACCGGCAATCCTAGCGCCTTGCCCGCGGCTTGCGATACCGCGAAGCCTTTCTCGGTCGCGTTTTCAATGATGCCG